>CALLIQ010000484.1 GCA_938008925.1 uncultured Acidimicrobiales bacterium | reverse complement strand
TCACTTGTCGATCGGGTCGACGAACAGCGATCGGGCGTCGGCGAGCGCGTCGGGCCGAGCGAACACGATGATGTGGTCGCCCGCTCTGAGCACGGTGTCTCCCCGCACGATTTGGCCTGGCTCGGTTGGTCGAACGACGGCGCCGAGGAGGATGTCGTGGGGGACTTTCAGATCGCGAACGACGGCACCATCCGCCGGGCTCCCGGCCTCGATCTCCAACTCGTCGACCTCAGCGTCGCTCTCGAGGAACGTGGTGACCGCTGCGGTGCCGCCTCGCACGTGACGCAGCACCGCATTTGCGGAGGCCGTTCGCGGGCTCAGTGCGGCATTGATGCCGAACCGGCGAATCAACGGCAGGAAGGAGAGCCGATGGAGCACCGAAACGGTGAACTTCGCTCCCTCGGCGGCGGCGAACGCGCAGGCCAAGACGTTGGACGAGTCCTCACCGGTGGCGGCGATGACCGCGTCCATCTGACCGACGGCTTCCTCGGCGAGCAGGTCGGTGTTGGTGATCTCGCCGATGACCACGACGGTGTGTCTGAGCCGCTCGGCCAATTCTCTGGCCCGGCGGACGTCGCGCTCGATGAGCACGACGTCGACGCCTTCCTTTTGCAGCTCTTCGGCGACGCGCGTACCGATTGCGCCGCCGCCGAGCACCATGACGCGGCGAGCGTTGGTTCCCGGGAGACCGAGCAGCTGCAACGTGTCTCGTCTGGCCCGCCGAGTGGCCAGCACCCGCACGTGGTCGCCAGCACGAAGGTCTTGGTCGCCGCGCGGGATCGTGGTGATGCCGTCGCGAGTCACCGCACCGAACAGGAAGGGCCAGTTCGGCTCGTAGGACGCGGCGATCTCGGCGAGTGTTCGACCCACGATCGGCGCATCGTCCGGGATGTTCGCTCCGATGACGACGAGGTCGCCGCCCGCCATTGGGTACACCTCGTCGGCCCCGGTGACGTGCATCAGCTCGAGGATCTCGTCGGCCGTGTCGGCGTCCGGGTCGATGACCAAGTCGGCGCCGACCGATCGGTGCAGATTGGCCCCCGCTGGCCCCCGAAGCTCGTCGGCTTGGAGCCGCACGACGCTCTTGGCGATGTCGTGTTCCTTGGCCAGCAGCGAGGCGATCAGGTTCGTTTCGTCGCTTTGGGTGACGGCGGCCAACAGATCTGCCTTGTGGATCCCGGCGTCGTGCAACACCGATGGACTCGAACCGCTGCCGATGACGACCTGAACGTCGAGCTGCTCACTGATGGCTCGAGCCCGCCCTTCGTCGTGTTCGACGACGACGACGTCGTGGTGTTCTCCGAGCAGACGCTCGGCGAGAAACCAGCCGACCTCGCCGGCTCCGAGAATGATGACGCGCATGGCTTGGTCAGGCCCGTCAGAGCGCTGCGACGTCGCGGATGAGAAGGAACACGATGAAGCAGAACATGAGCCCGCCCAGGATCGTGTAGGCCCAGCGCTGAGCGTGACGCACTCGCCAGAACCGGCGCATGCTGATGATGATCGACGCGATCGCCACGATGCTCACGGCGATGCCGAGCGCGGGGCCGATCTGGGCGAAGAAGCCGATCGTCGGCGCCACGAAGGGCAAGAAGATGTAGGTGAGCAGGCACCGGATCGAGGAAATGACGATCGATCGTTGGAACGCCGACCGAGCGTCTTCTTCACTGCCGGAGGTCTCGAGGGGGAGCCGCAGCAGCTTGAGCATGAAGCGGTCCGCTGGGCTCTCGACCGGGCGTTTTTGAGTCGTGACAGCCACTGGTGAGAACGGTAGCCGCTTCCTGCCGGAAGATTTGCAGATCGGGCGGGAAGAGATCGTGGAGACGCTGGGTTAGCGTCTTCCTATGGCTAGCAAGACTGGGAACGGCAAGACCTCCGCGATCAACGCCAACGTGCAGTGGGCTGCACTCGCCGCCATCGCTGTACTCGGCATCATCGCCGTGTTCGTGTTCGGCGTCGGTGGAACGAACCAACCTGGCGGTGGCCACTCCGGCGCACCCGCTGCAGTCGTCTCCACGAGCTAGCCGCGAGCCCCGGAGCGGGCAACGTTTCGAGGCGAGCACTGAGACGAGCACTCAGGCAATCACTCAAGCTTTCGGGCGTGGCTGGTCGATAGCTGATCATGCCGCTTTCTCGCCGGGCGCACCCGGCCAAGCGAACCCGACAAGCCGTTGGCGCCGCCAGCGGTGTGACCTACCTCGCCGTGACCGCCGTGATCGGTGTCAGCGTTCGCTCGCAGGCCGAAGCGGCAGAGACGGTGGCGCCCCCGGTGGACGACACCGTCGCACCATCGACGGTGCCCGACGCGCTGGCGTTCGCCGGCGCAGCCCAGCCAGCACCTGCGTTGCCGGTCTTACCCGAGATGACGGCGATCGATGGCGTTCCGACGTCCCTGGTCGACCCGGACCTCGCTGAGGCCGCGACGACCTCGACCCTCGCAACCGACACGACGCTCGCGCCGCCGACGCAGGCACCCACCACGCAGAGTGCGGCGCCGACGACAACGGCCCGACCTGCACCGTCGACCACGAGCTCACCGGCGACCGAGACGACCGCAACGCCTCCGACGACCGGTTCGGGCTCGACCTCGGCTCCGTCGACCACCGCAGCTCCCACGTCTGCGCCACCGACCACCGCCACGCCGACGACCGCGCCGCCGACGACGCCCGCGCCGACGACCTCCGCTCCGCCAACGACTCCGACGACTGACGCGAGTTAGTCGAGAGGTGTGGCGGTGCAGGCGATCGACACTTCCGTAGCGCGTCCCCCCGACGCTCCCGATGCGGTCCGATTCGACGAAGTGACCTTCGAGGCGATGGGGACGATGGTCCATGTGATCGTCGCCATCGCAGTGGAATCGGGAACGGCCGGTGACGAGCTCCTCTCCGCTGCTCGGTCGGCGGTCGAGGGAGCGGAACAACGCCTGAGTCGATTCCGAGCCGACTCCGAGCTGTCGGTCGTGAACGACGCAGCGGGCAAACCCGTCCGGGTGTCGACGGCGACGCTGGAGCTCGCTACGGCCGCGCTTCGCGCCTTCGAGGAGACCGATGGCGCCTTCGATCCGCTGCTTGGCCGAATGATCGAGCGAGCCGGCTATGACCGCGACTTCGCTGCTCTGTCCGATCGGTCAGCCGGTGCTGATGGTCGGACGCCGAACGATCACTCCGGACCCGGGTGGCGTGCGCAGCAATCGCCTTCCCAGTACACCGACGGTGGGCAGCAGCGAATCCGCATCGATCCGGTCGCCTCGACGATCGAGGTGACACCCGGCCATGCGCTCGATCTCGGAGGCATTGCAAAGGGTGCGACGGCAGACGCCGTCGCCTGTCAGCTGATGGCACTTGGCGCGGCGGGCTGTTGCGTCAGCATCGGCGGCGACCTCCGGGTGCTCGGCGTTGGACCTGACGATGGAGCGTGGCGAGTCGATCTCGCGTGCCCCGGCGCCAGCGACGGCGAAGCGATGCGAACGGTCAGGCTCAGCGACGGTGCCGTCTGCACGTCCTCGACCACCAAGCGGCGATGGCAGCATCGCGACGGACGACCCGACGGCCATCACATTCTCGATCCCTCCACCGGTCGGTCCCGGCACGACGGGCCGACCACGGTCACGATCATCGCCGCGACGGCAACGGCAGCGGAGATCGTCACGAAGTGGGTCTTCGCCGGCGGACCGGCAGCTCACTTCGACACGACCGGGGTCGTCATCGACCGCGCCGGCGGTGTGACGGAGCTCCCTGGATTCGACGACTTCTCGGCCGATGGGAACTCGGTATGCGCGAGCAGACGTCCCCGAGCGGCGACCCCCGAGCCGAGAACGGCGAGCTGAGCCCGTGACCGATCAGATCTGGTGGTACTCGACGCGCGCCGCTGGCTTGATGACCTGGGCGACGGCGATGGCGTCGATCACGCTCGGCCTCGTGATGTCGCTCACGTCGGCCCGCAGTACCGAGGAGCGGGGCCCGCTCAGCAGGTTTCTGCGGCGAACGATGCCGACGGCTCCGTGGGTCCTCGATGTCCATCGGTTCGTCGGTGCACTCTCAGTCGTGTTCCTCGCCATCCACATGATCACGTTGTGGGCCGACAGCTTCGTCCACTTCGGTTGGGCCGAGCTGTTCATCCCGTTCGCATCCGGTTGGCGCCCGCTCGCCGTTGCGTTCGGCGTTGTGTCGGCCTGGTTGCTGCTCGGCGTCGAGGCATCCTCGCTTCTTCGAAAGTGGCTCCCGCCGAAGGTGTGGCACGGCATCCACCTCGGCTCGTATCTCGTGGCGATCTTCGGAACGGTGCACGCCGTGACGGCCGGATCCGATGTGTCGAATCCGATCGTCGCCGGGGTCGGCATGCTTCTGCTCGCTCTGGTGGTCGGGCTCACGATGGTGCGCATCGTGATCCTGCGGCGGCCGAAGTCGGGCGTCTCGATGGACGAGCGGGAGGCGATGCTTCTCATCGCGAAGGCGGTGAGCGAGTCACAGCGCTCGCAGCGTTCACAGGCCAAGCCCCTGATCGACGAGCCACGACCGGCGCCGGCGCGCTCGGTGGCTCCGGGCCGCGACCCGCTGCCCGTTCCCGATGCGCTCAGCGGTGGGGCGTCCAGTGCCAGGCCGGCACCGCAACACAGACCCGCGCCGCAACACAGACTCGCGCCGCAACACCCAACTCCGCAACACACGGCGCCACAACACCCGCAAACACCGCAGCATCTCCCAGCGCCTGTGGGTGAGTCGGCACCCGACCCAGCCGCGATCTCGCACGACGCCGATCAGAGCCTCGCCGACCGGCTCGCTCAGGCAGCCGGTCCCAAGCGCTAGCCGAGATCGTTCAGCAGGTCGACCGTGCCGAGGTCGTCCATCTGGGCGCTGTGTCGTTCGGCCATCACGCAGAACATCTCGTCACCGCGTTCGGTCCGGCCGACGATCTGCGATGCGATCACCGCCATGATGAGTCCGGCGGTGGCGCCGACTCGGTAGTCGAACTCGACATCGGCGGCGACGGCCGCTGGACCGACCGCGTCGACGATGCCAGACACGTATCGACCCATGAGCTCCTGTTCGGCCTCGCGCCGGACCTCCGGGAGCAGCCCGGCGCCAACGAAATAGGCGGCATCAGCCGGTCCGCGTCCCATCGATGCGGTCTGCCAGTCGACGATGGAGAGCGGACTCGTCCGCCCATCGCCCGTCGGAGCGAACAGCATGTTGTCGAGACGAAAGTCGCCGTGCACCAGTGTCGCTGGGGTTCGCTGTGAGGCCGAATAGGCCTCGAGCTTGCCAGCCAGCCACGTGGCCTTGGCCAGGGTGGCGTCGTCGAGGCGGTCCGCGTAGCGGTCACGGAATGGCTCGACCACCATGGCGAAGAGTTCAGCGAAGGCGGCCATGCCCTCCTCGTCGCGGCCAGCCGCCCACGGATGGCGCGATGCGAAATCGGATCCCCAGTGGGGCTCATGAAGGGCGATCGCCTGCTCGATGGCCAGCCCTGCGTGCTCGACGGTGCAACCGGCGAGCTGATCTCCCTGCTCCGCAGGCGCGAGGTCGTCCATGATCAACACGAAGGCGTTCGCTTCGACGTCTTCATCGACGTGATGCACACCTGGCGTGCTCACCTCGACGGTGTGCTGGGCATCTCGGTAGAAGCCGACCTCGCGGACGTAGGCCAAGGTGGCACCGCCCGTCGCCCGCGACTGCGGATCGAGCGACGGAAACTTGCCGACGATCGTCCGCGGCTCGGACGAGCCCGAGGACCAGGTCAGGTCGTACCGCACGTTTTCGCCAACCTGGCCAGTGCCGATCGACCGCCGCTCGATGGAGTCGAGCTGGCCGGGCCGCCCCAGTACCGTGGACAACCAGTCAGAATCGACTCGGTCATCGCTCATGACCCGGTCTGAGGCTGCAGGAGTCGATGGCTCGGTCACAGCGGAAGTCTCGCAGACCGGCGACCCGAACCCAAGATGGGCGAGCTGCTAGAACGAAGGGGTGACGACGTCCCTGCAGCACCTGCCACCGACGGCGACCGAGGATGCGATCTCGGCGGCGCTGGATGCCGATGGCGCCGTGATCGTCGATCACCTCGTCGATCCCGGGGTGCTCGATCTCGTGTCG
>CALLIQ010000483.1 GCA_938008925.1 uncultured Acidimicrobiales bacterium | reverse complement strand
TCGGCGACTCGGGTCCATGGCCAGACCCCTGCCCGGACGGGCACTGCGCGCTGCCCGAACGCCCGGCGGGAGCCGGTCGCCCACGTCCCTAGCGTCTGTTCGAGACCGTTCGAGACTGGGCGTTGTCAGCCGAGGGGCGTGACGGCGACCGCGTGAACGACGAGCTCCGCCCGGTCCCATCCGACGTTCGGATATCCGGCGGGCAGCCGCGCATCGCCCCACCACTCGCCGTCACGGCCGACCAGTTGGTCACCAGCGAAGTTGCCGCCGACCGCCGTGTTGATGATCACGTGCATCGGTTGCGCTCGGTGTGGGCCGCTCTCGACGGTCGCGACCTCGCCAGCCACGACGTAGACGACCTCGTCGTCGAGACGCCACACGATGAGGCCGGGCCGACGCTCGACGCTCACGGTGACGCGCTCGCCGGGAACCATGGCGCTGACCGATGTGGTCGAACGGATCTGTTCGTCGTACCAGTGCAACGAGGTGTGGGCTTCTTCCGGCGAGCCACCACGAGTCTCGATGAGGTCGATCTCGTGATAGGCGGGCGTGGCGTAGTTCGGGCACCGACCTGGGGCGAGACACGCTTCTGCGTCGAGCAGCCAGACGGCGGGCCACAGCCCAGCGCCCGTCGGAAGCGTGACGTCGACGTCGATTCGGCCCCATCCGACCTGTTCCCGGCCGATCACCATGCCGGATCGATACGGAAGCGCTTCGAGCAATGGATCGCCGGACGGCTCGGTCGTGATCGTGATCGCTCCGCCCGAGAACGTGACGTTCGCCGGGTCGTAGCCCTGCGACTCGCGATTGGTCCAACCGATCCCACCGTCTTCGGGCTCGATCGGGTAGTCGGCTCCCTGGACCAGCGGGCCGGTCGTCGCCGGCACCCACGAGTCGAGCGTTGCGTCGATGGACAGCCGGTGCAGCGACGGTGCCGACCGGCCGGACAAACCCGGAACGTTCTGCGGGTCGGTCACGGGTAGGGATGCGACTCGCTCGAGGGCATCGGTGGTCGTCACCGCAGGGGCGCCACCAACGCGACTCGTCTCGATACCGAGCGTCGATGCCCACTCCTCGATCGCATCACCGTGTTCAGCGGGCCCGAGACGGCCTGCCGGTGAGCCCGTCAACTCGACGACCGCACCGAGCTGTGCGGCGGCGACTCGGGGTGACGAATCGTCGAGGACCAACTGCTCGAGCGAGCCCGGTCCCGTGAGCACCGACCCGACGTCGCCGAATCGGTCGACGTCGATACTGCGTTCGAAGACGATGCCGCGCTGGATCAAACCCATCGCGGCTCGATCGGCGAGCAGCGGACTGCCGACGAGATCGAGGGTCCAGCGGCCATCGGATTCGCTGCCAGCGACGAGGGCGTAGCCACCGAGGGCGGCATCGGCGTCGAGCGTGAGCGGAGGACCCGAGCCGTCGGAGGCGAAGAGGACGGGTTCGAGCGCCGTCACGTCGGCAAGGCTCGTGAAGAGCTGTGCAGCCGGCATCTCGAGGGTGGCCGGTGGTCCGGCCTCCTCGAACGAGGGCTGCGGCGAAGCGAACGCGGCGGCACCAAACCATCCCGCCCCGGCAACGACCGCGACACCGAGACCTGCTGCAAGTCGGCGCATCCCTTCTCTATCGGCACGATCGGCGCCAGATGCATGCCCAGTTTTTGCGGACTAGATGCCCAAGCGACTCTGATTCTTCGTCTGACGCCACGCCTCGATCGCGTGCCCGGTCGGCGTCGACGGAGGTCCTCCGACGAAGGGCCACAGCTCCTCGGCGACCTCGCGCCAGTTGGCCGTGGCCTCGAGTTGAGCGAACAGCCCCATCAAGCCGAGCGTGATGCGCTGCAAGATCACGAACGACGGCGGGACGTTGAGTTCCTTGAGGACGTCGCCCTGTGGCCCGGCGGTGTCGAACAGCTGGGCGACGCCGGCGGCGGCGTACTCGGCGTCGATGGTGACCTCTTTGCGGTCATAGACGTAGCGATAGAAGAACCGGAAGTACTCGCCGATCTCTTCGTCGTCGAATGGCGCATCGGGGCGCAGCAGCCCGTTCTCTTCGACGATCGAGCGGAACCGAGGCAGATCGTGCTCGATGACCATCGCCTGGATCAGGTCCTCGAACAGCTGGGTCTCCGACGGTGTGAACCGTTTGACGAGCCCGAAATCGAGGAACGTGACTCGGCCGCCCTTCTCGAACAGGTAGTTGCCCGGATGCGGATCGCCGTTGAAGGCGTGGAGCCGGTAGATCGAGCCGAACGAGAAGCGGAAGATGGTCTCTGCTGCGAGATTCTTCTCCTCTTCGCTCCAGGTCAGCAGTTCGTCGAAACGAGCTCCGACGGCGAGTTCCGTCGTGAGGATCCGACCGGTCGAGTACTGATCCACCACCTTCGGAACGTGGATGAACGGATGCCGGTCGAAGAACTCTGCGTAGTAGCGCTGACTCTTCGCCTCGGCGGTGTAGTCGAGCTCCTCGACCAGCCGATCCTTCAGCTCATCGACGATCGGGCCCGGCTGCAGACCGGGGAACATCGCCGCCATCGCACCGAAGAGCCAGTCGGCATTGTTCAGGTCCGATTCCATCGCCTCTGCGACGCCGGGGTACTGGATCTTGACGGCGACGGCTCGGTCGTCGCGGGTGATCGCCCGGTGGACCTGACCAATGGACGCCGAGGCGATGGGGACCGGATCCCACTCGAGGAAGAGCTCGTCGGGGTGCTTGCCGAGTTCACGCTCGATCTGCTCAGCGGCGAGCTCTCCCGACATCGGCGGCGCGTCGTGTTGCAGAGAGGCCAGCGTCGCACGGACGTGGTCCGGCAGGCCCGTGTCGAGATAGCTCGCCATCTGGCCGAGCTTCATCATCGCGCCCTTCATGTTGCCCAGTTCGGCCGTGACATCCTGGGCGGTACGAATCTGAAACTCGGTGTCGAGTGCCTCGCGGCGCTCGGCGGAGGCGAAGGTGGCCCGAGCCCGATGGACGGCGTAGCGCCCACTCGACCGGGCACCGAGGCGAGCGAGACGCAGGTTTCGCCGGCCCATCGTGACCTGGGACACCGGTCCGGGGCCCGCCGCCCTGCGAAGCCCCGTTGCCTGGCCAACGGAAGCGCTGACCTTGGATCGTTGTGCGAAGGCGATCACCCCGGCGAGAACGCCGAGTCCGATCGCGAGCTTCGCTGCGGTTCCCTCAGGGGTTCGGATCTGCACGGGTCGATGCTAACGGTGGGGCCCGCGTCAGAACGGGGTCGGGCGGAACCAGGTCGCGCAGACCGAGGTCGCTAGCCTGCCCTGCTGTGCCGGTCACCCTCGTCACCAACCGTCTCGCACTGCGTCAGTGGCGCGACGACGATCTCGAACCGTTCGTCGCGATGTCGGACGACCCTGCCGTGATGGAACACATCGGCGACGGGACGACCCGCGACCGGGAGGAAGCGACAGCGTCGTTCGAGAACGTTCGGGCGACGTGGGGACCGCTCGATGGCGCGGAGCGCCCGGGCCTGTTCGCGTTGGAGCGCCTCGACGACCAGCGCTTCATCGGCTTCTGCGGTTTGAGCTCCCCCGATTTCCTGCCGGAGCTCCTTCCGACACTCGAGATCGGCTGGCGCCTCGACTCCTCGGCCTGGGGCGACGGCTACGCGACGGAGGCGGCGACGGCCGTGCTCGACTGGGCGTTCGCCGCCGATGGTGGAGGGCTCGACCGGGTGGTCGCGGCGATCACGCTCGGCAATGACCGTTCGGTCGCCGTCGCTGAGCGGTTGGCCATGTCGGTGGAACGCCGCACGATCATCCCCGCCCATCAGAGCTGGGTCGACATCTACGAACTCGACGCAGCGACATGGGCGGCACGCGAACGGTGAGCGGCACCGACGAGGCTGCCGAGAACAAGCGGGTGAGGCGGCTCACATCAGGCGAGATCGAGGCCTACGACGTGCTCGATCCCTCACTCGCCGCCACGGTCAGGGTGGTCGACATTCCCTTGATCCCCGGAGGCTTCGCCGGCATCACGCTCGGTC
>CALLIQ010000482.1 GCA_938008925.1 uncultured Acidimicrobiales bacterium | reverse complement strand
GCTTCGGCGACAACGAGGCCGTCTCCGGCATCGACCTGTCGATCGCCACCGGGGAGATCTACGGACTCCTCGGCCCGAACGGCGCGGGCAAGTCGACGACGGTCCGCATGCTCTGCACCCTGCTCGGCCCGTCGGCCGGATGGGCAACGGTCGCCGGTCACGACGTCGCGACCGAGGCCGACGCCGTCCGGCTTCGCATCGGGGCCGCGCTGCAGGAAGCAGCGCTCGACCCGAAACAGACCGGCACACAGCTCCTCCGTTTGCAGGGCCAGCTCTACGGGCTGACCGCGGCCGAGGTCGATCAGCGGGTGGCCGAGCTCACCGCCATGATCGATCTCGGTGAGGCGATCGACCGGCCGATCGACACCTACTCGGGCGGAATGAAGCGACGGCTGGATCTGGCCGCTGCGTTGGTGCACAACCCCGACGTGTTGTTCCTCGACGAGCCGACGACCGGGCTCGACCCGGTGAGCCGTAACCGGGTGTGGGACGAGGTTCGCATGCTCAACGAAGAGATCGGCATGACCATCCTCCTCACCACGCAGTACCTCGAGGAAGCGGATTCGCTCGCACATCGAGTCGGCATCATCGACGGCGGCCATCTCGTCGCCGAAGGAACGCCGACCGACTTGAAGCGCCAGGTCGGCGACGACTTGATCATCGCCAGGATCGACGGTGACCCGAGCGCCGCGGCCGACGTGATCGTCGCCGCACTCGACGACGTCCGCGTGGTCGATGCAAGCGACGGCGCCGTCATGGTCGCCGCTCCCGACGGCGCAGCGACGGTCGGCCCCGTCGCCGTCGCTCTTGCGGGCGCATCCATCGCGCTGCGCGATCTCACGTTGCGCACGCCGACGCTCGACGACGTCTTCCTCGAGATGACCGGCAACCGACTCCGCACCGACGACGGTGCCTCAGCGTCCACCAACACCGCCAGTACCGACCGCACTGCCAGCACCGACGAGGTTCAGCCATGACCGCCATCGACCTGACGAACCGAAGCGACCGCACGATCCGAGCCCGGCCGACCGGGTTCGTCCACGACGTCGTCACCATCGCGGGCCGAGCGCTTCGCGCCGTGCCCGGCGACCTCGAAGCCGTCATCCCACCGGTGCTGATCGCCACGTTCTTCTTCGTGGTCAACATCGCGACGCTCGAGGGAATCACCGAGGGCCAGATCGAAGGGTTCGACTACACGGCGTTCCAGATGCCGACCGCGATTCTGCTCGGCGTCACCGGCGTGTCGCGAGCGCCATCGCTCGTGCTGGACGTCCAGAACGGCTACCTCGATCGGTTGTTGATGACGCCGATGCGTCGCATCGCCATCCTGCTCGGGCACCTGGTGGCCGACGTGGCGATCGCCATGGCACTGGCCGTTCCGATCTTGATCCTCGGGCTGTTGCTCGGAACCGGCTTCGAGACGGGCGTGCTCGGCGCCATCGTGTTCCTCCTGCTCGCCGCGTTGTGGAGCCTGGCCTTCGCCGGATTCGGCTATGCGGTTGCGCTCAAGACGGGCAACCCGGCCGCCGTGCAGTCGGTCTTCCTGCTCTTCTTCCCGTTCCTGTTCCTCACGACCTCCTACGTGCCCCGCAACCAGCTCTCGGGTTGGCTCGACACCGTGGCGTCGTTCAACCCGGTCACCTACATCCTCGAGGGGCTGCGGGCGCTCGCGATCGAGGGCTGGACCATCGACCTCGTCTGGGCGATGGCGGCGATCGCTGCCGTCGGTGCACTCAGCATGTGGTTGTGCCTCGCTGCACTGCGCGGTCGAGTGGCGGCCGACTGAGATGAGCGACCCCACCGCTCGAGCGCTCACGCTGCTGTCGCTCCTCCAGACCCACCGCCACTGGTCGGGCTCGGAGCTGGCGGACCGGCTCGGCGTGAGCGCGCGAACGGTGCGGCGCGACGTCGACCGATTGCGGGAGTTGGGCTACCCCGTCGAGGCCGCACCTGGCATCGACGGCGGCTACCAGCTCGCCGCCGGGGCGCACCTGCCGCCGCTCGTCGTCGACGACGACGAGGCGGTGGCGCTCGCCATCGGACTCCGGGCCGCTGCTGGCGCCTCGATCGAGGACATCGAAGAAACCACGCTCCGGGTGATGGCGAAGCTCGAGCAGATCCTCCCCGCTCACGTTCGTCGCCGAGTCGAAGCGCTCAACACAAACGTCGAGTCGCTGCGCTGGAATCCAACGGTCGTCGTTCCGCCGGCCAGCCTCGGCCTCCTGGCCGGTGCGTGTCGGGATCGCGAGGAGGTGCGCTTCGACTACACCCGCCGCGACGGTGAAGCGTCGGCTCGCCTCGTCCAGCCGCTGCAGCTCGTGTCGGTTGGGCACCGCTGGTACCTCGTCGCCTGGGACGTCCGCCGAAACGATTGGCGCACGTTCCGGATCGACCGCATGGAGGAGCCGCGCCTCGGCGGCGTCCGGTTCGAGCCGAGGGAACTCCCCGGTGGCTCGGCGGCCGACTTCGTCTCTGCCGGCTTGAAGCAAGCGACCGCGACCCATGTGGCGGCGGTCGAACTCCGGGGCGACGAAGGCGAGATGGCCGCCAACCGGCATTGGTACGGCGCCGACGTGATCGCCGAGGGCGACGGTCTGCGGCGACTCCGGTTGCGAGCTGACTCGCATGCGTGGTTGGCGAGCATGATCGCCATGTTCGCCACCCAGTTCGACGTCGTGATCATCGACGCGCCCGCCGAGGCCCTGGCCATGCTCGACGGAGCCACAGCCAGGCTCCGCACCGCACTCGACTGACGACTCGATCAGTCGGCGAGGTAGGGAACCTCACCGATGACCGTCGACCGGTAGCCATGACGCACCGCGGGGAAGTAGTCCGATGCCGCATGGTGTTGGACGCAACGGTTGTCCCAGAACACGACGGTGTCTGGCTCCCACCGCACCCGGATCTGGAAGTCGACTCCGGTGGCGACGTGTTGGTAGAGCATGTCGAGCAGCGCCCGACTCTCGGTTCGGCTCAGCTCATTGATCCTGCCGGTGAACGCCGAGTTCACGTAGATCGCATTGCGACCGGTGAGTGGATGGGTGCGAATCACGGGATGGACTCGTGATGGCAGCTCTTTCAGCGTCTTCTCGCCGCTGAGGTACAGGTGGTGGCCGGTCGGGTCGTGCCGGGCGGTCAACCGAAGCAGGAATTGCTGCATCTCGGGCGAGAGCGACGAAAACGCCTGATGCATGTCGGCGAACAAGGTGTCTCCTCCCGACTCGGGCACGACCTCCATTCGCAGCATCGAGAGGCCCGGCGGCGTGCGATCACTCGAGATGTCGCTGTGCCAGCCCTGGCCCGCCACGTGCTTCGAGTCGCCGTCGGCGTGGATGACGAGCAGCTCGGGCGGTACGCCCGCGCTCTTGGTCGGGTAGATGGTGGCGTCGCCGAGTCGGCGAGCGAACTCGGCCTGCTGGTGCATCGTCATGCCTTGATCGCGCACGACCAGCACGCCTCGCTCTGCGCCCAGTTGCTTGAGCGCCTCGATCCCCTGCTCGCTGAGGTCGAGCAGCGTGACGTCCTCCAGTTCGGATCCGAACCGGGGTGAGATCGGGCGGTGCGTCAGGCCGATGGCTTCGTCGATCGACATGACCGCACCCTAGGAGGGCCGGACGCTCCCAGGCCAAGGCGCCGAGTACGGGTCGCGCATCCCCCGATCGGATGAGACACCAATCCGCCTTTTGCCCGACGACGCTCGAACCGCCCCGTTCTACCTTCGGAGCATCACCCGTTCGGCCCACCCGAACGGCCTCCGAACAGCTTGCTCACCCGAACACCCGACCCCCTGATCGTCCGATGGCACTCACCGTCTTCACCCCCACCCAACCGATCGGCCGAGACCGCCGCGGTCTCGATGCGCTGACGCAGGTCGCCATCCTCGGCGTGCTGTGGTCGAGCTACGCCGCAGTGCGCCAAGTCACCGGCGACACGCGCGAGGTCGCGATCGACAACGCGGCGAGGCTCCTCGACGTCGAAGCGGCGCTCGGGCTCGACATCGAGGCGATCGCCCAGTCGGCAGTGACATGGCAGAACGTGTTCGTCGCCGCCAACGCCTACTACCTGGCGCACTTCCCGCTCACCTTCGCCATCGTCGTCACGACCTTCTGGCGCCACCGCAACACCATCTACCCGGTCCTGCGCGACGCGCTCATCGGTTCGACCGCGGTGGCGCTCCTCCTCCATCTCCTGATCCCCATGGCACCGCCGCGCATGTTGCCCGGCTTCATCGATGCCGGCGCCCGGTTCGGACCAGACCCCTATGCCGTTGCGGGGAGCGAGAGCGCCAATCAGTTCGCCGCGCTGCCGTCACTTCACGTGGCCTGGGCCGTGCTCGCCGGCTACGCCGTCTGGCGATTGTCGGACAACCGATTCATTCGCTCGGGGGCAGCCGCCCACCCGGTGATCACGGCCATCGTGGTGGTCATCACCGGCCATCACTTCGTCGTCGACGTGGCCATCGGGGCTGCGCTCGCCGTCTGCTTCGTCGTATTCGTTCCCGGCCGCCTACCGTCGCGTGGGCCGGTTGGGCTCGACTCGACGTCGGGCTGATCAGCAACGCGATCGGCGCCATCCCCGCACCCCCCAGCCGAGGAACACCCGATGCCCGACGCCACCGCCGACCCCATCACCCGAGAAGCGCTTGCCGACC
>CALLIQ010000481.1 GCA_938008925.1 uncultured Acidimicrobiales bacterium | reverse complement strand
GACGGCGCGTCGAGCAAAGAACTCGACTTCCTGGAAGTGGCCGGCGTGCCCGACCCGTTCATCCTCGAGGTGCCCGAGGCGATTCCCCGGGCCGACGGCCGGTCGATCGTTCACGTTCGGACCGAGCGGCTGCTCGACCGATTCGGCAACGTCGTCCCCGACGGCACGACGGTGTTCGCCGACGTGACCACAGACGGATCGAACCGCCGCATCATCGCCCAGACGATCGGCGGCGAAGCGGAGTTCGCGATCGAGGCGCCGAGCGAGCCGAGCACGCTCGAGGTGGTGGTCAACGCGCTCGGACGCCTGAGTGAGCCGGCGGAGATCGTCTTCGCCCCGATGATCGCCACGCTCGATGTCGACACCGAGCCTCATCCGGACGGCGTGCTCGTGCGAGTCGGCCCGATCGTCAGCGTTCTCGACGCCTACATCCCAGACGGCACCCCCGTCTTCTTCGAGGTCGATGGCGAGCTCCGCGACCGGCCGACCTTCAACGGCGTCGCCGACCTCGTCGTGCCGGAGTCGGCCGACTCGATCACCGTCACGGTCCTCGGGGTCGAGCGAACGATTCAGGTCGAGTGATGGGGCGCAGACGAACGCGCACGAAGCTGCTGCTGCTCGTCGGGGTGATGGGCATCGCCGGGGTGTTGGCGGTCGCCGCCGTCGCCCTCCTCAGCCGTGCGATGGTCGACATCACCCGGTCGGACGAGACGGCATCGATCTTCAACGTGTCAGCCGACCTCGATCACGAGCTCGCGGATGCGGTCGTCTGGCTACCCGACGAGCCGGACGTCCCTCGCGAGATCCCCCCGCTGGCCCGCGAAGCGATCACCGAGGTGTGGCTCCGGGCCTGGAGCCAGCCACTGATCTTGTCCGACGGGTCCGACCCGGTGGGGGCGTCAGTCGACGGCGAGGCGACCGACGGCATCCTCATCTACTTCGACGGACCTGGCCGGGTCGCCATGCTCGACGGAGCCGATGACTGGCTCGGCCTGCCACCGCATCAGATCAGCCACGACCTTCGCCTGACCTTCTACAGCGAGGACGGCGCCATCGCCGCCGTCACCTCCGAGCGCAGCCGAGTGCTACGAGCGCTTCCCGTCGGTGATCGCGTCGAGTGGTACGAGACGGTCGAGACCTTCGAAGTCGTGTTCGTCCTCAGCGAGAAAGACTGGCGCATCCATCACATCGTGCGAACCGATGTGACCGGCGAGTGGATCGCAGCCGAGGGACCCGACCCGATCGCGTTCACTGACGAGCCGGTCCGCTCGATCACGTGGCGCCCCGCAACACAGTCGGCGACCGAGTTCTGGTCGGCGCCGAACTTGACGGAGATCGAGTCCGACCTCGATCAGATCGGCGACCTCGGCTTCAACACCGTCCGCCTCGAGCTGCCCTTCGACGAGTTGGGCGGCCGCGACGTCGAATCGATCCCGCTGCAAGTCGCCGAGCTGTTCCTCGATGCGGCGGGCGAGCGGGACCTCGACGTGACGCTCGCATTGTTGAATGGCCGCACCGAGCACCAACCCGTCAATTGGGACACCGACGACCGCCACATCCTCGCCGTGGTCCAGCAACTCGGTGACCACCCCGCGCTCGCGCTGTGGGAGCTCGCCACCGCCCCGGATGACGACATCGGTGTCGAGCGACTCGATCAGTCGATGATGCACGCCTGGCTCGTGCACATGTCCAGGACGCTCCGCAACGTCGATGACGACACACCGTTGACCGTCGCGTTCGCAACGCCACGGGCGGCAGCGGAGGCCCCACCCATCGCGGACGTGATCTCCTTCGCATATCCGGGGTCGCCGGAAGCGTTGGCCACAGGTGTCGCCGACGTTCGGTCGGTCTGGCCCGACCGGCCGATCCTGCTGGCCGACATGACCGCCAGCACGCGCCTGTCCTTGCTGCCCGGTGGCATGACCGAAGGCGAGCAAGCTCGGTTCTACGCCGACGCCCTGATCGCTGCCGACGAGGCGGGACTCGCCGGATTCAACGTGTCGACCCTGACCGATTTCCAGGTGAAGACCGTCGCGCTGCGGGCGCAGCTCCGCGCCGAGGAAGAGGCGGCGGCCGAAGAAGCGGCGATCGCCGCCCGTGAGGCCGAGTTCCCTCCCGCATTCGATCCCGAGCCGACCGAGCGCGGTCCCGAAGTCCACGCCGCACCGATCGTGGCCGAGGTGACCTGGCCGACGGGAAGCGCGGCTGCGACCGGGCTCATCCGAGTGGACGGCACGCGCAAGCCGGCCGCCGACGTCTTCGCACCGGACGCCGATCTCGATGCGGTGCCGACACCGTCGATCGTCGAGCGAGCGACGAAGCCGTTCAACTTCATCATGCTCACCCTGCTCGCCCTGGCACTCGGCGGGTGGGGAACCCTCGTCCTGTGGGACAGAAACCTCTTCCCCTTCTCGCTCCTACGCCGAGGCCGAACGACCGACGCTGTGGAGACAGCATCGAAGCAGACGGCATCGACGCAGACTGCATCGACGCAGACTGCATCGGCGCAACCAGTGCCGCCACCCCCGACCGGCGAGCCGGAAAGATCTCGCCCTCCGCCTGCTGCGACAAGCTCGACTCCGCCCCCGCCTCAATCCCCGCCCCTGCCAGTGCAGCCGCCACCACTCGACCCGACCTCGATCGGAAGGAACGAATCCGTGACCGCAACGACCCACGACCATGCGCTCGAGCTGGTCGAGCCACTCGACCACGACGAGAGCGCCGCGGAGCACGACGACGAGCCGTCTCGGCGTCGCGGCGGCCGAGTGAGGGGTTGGTTCTCGCGGCCGGCGCTCGATCGACGCGAGCCTGCGCCCGACCAATCGGATCCCGTCGACGGATCGGCGCCGCTCGAGGAGTCGGCAGTCCGACGCACACCGAGCCAGCTCGCGGCTGACTTGGGTCCCGTCTCAGACCCGCCCGCCCCACACGCGCCCTCCATCGACGGCCCTGCGGTACTCGGCCCTCCGCCGGCCGACCTCGAGCCGGCCTGGATTCCCGTCGACCCGCTTCCCTCTGGGCATCCCGACCACGACGAGATGCCGCTTCGCGCGGACGTCGTCGACACGCCCCAACCGCCCTCTCGGCCGTCGCTGCTCAGCGAGCCGTCGAGCGCCTCGCCCACGCCTTCGCCCGACGGCGAGACTCGGTCTCGCTCGCTCGCGGTCGACGTCCTCCCCCAGCCTCGACGTGCGGCGCGACCGTCCGTCGGCGACATCGCCATGTTGGAAGTCGACCTCCAAGCCATCGATCGAGCGCTCGCGTATGCACCGCGTCCCGAGATCGCGCCCGACCTCGGCCGCTACGCCGCCTTCATGATGCGCACCGCCTGCATCGTGACGGAGGAGTGCGCTCGAACCGGTGGCGAGCCGTTCACCGTCGAGATCGAAGGACACGGACCCGGGCGAAGTGTTCGGGTCTCACGGGCAAACGAGATGCGGCTCACGGCCCTCGCTCGCT
>CALLIQ010000480.1 GCA_938008925.1 uncultured Acidimicrobiales bacterium | reverse complement strand
ATCCGCGATCAGGCAACCAAGGACCGCATGGCCGAGCTGTATCTATCGGCCGGCGTCGACTGGGTCATTGAGACGGCCAAGCGGCTGGAAGGCAGCGGCCATCAGAACGAGCGCCTCATGACCGGCGCCCGCCACCTCGGTGAGAACATCGCCCGGACACCGGCCCTGGTCATCCCAACGATCATCGGCCGCCACGATGGCAGCGGCCGCCCTGGCCTGTTCGACTCCGTCATCCAGTCGGCCTGGAGCTTCATGGTCGCCCTCCGGGCGAGAGGCCTCGGCACCGTGTGGACCACCATGTACCTCAACGAGGCACCCGCCGTCGCCGAGCTCTTGGAGCTGCCGGAAGACGTGACCCAGATCTGCCTCTTCCCGGTCGCCCACACCATCGGCACCGACTTCAAGCCGACATCGCGGCGTTATCCAGCAGAAGAGATCGCCTACTTCGACCGCTACGGCCACACGAGAACACCCGGCGGGGCAGGCGTCGTCGACGAGATCGACCTCAAGGCCAAGCCACACGTCGTGCGCGCCATCATCGATCAGCTCGACGTGTCCGACCGACAGCGCTTCGACATCGAACAGGTTCCCGGCGGCAGCCGTCTGCGTCTCCACGTTCAGATCGATGCCGACACAGACGCGTCGACCGTGCTCGCCGAGGTGCGAACAACGCTCGACCAGATCGCCCAGCAGGTGTCGAGGTAGCGACGAGGCGATCGAGCGCGGTGGTTCTGTGGTCAGCAGACTCCGTGGTCGCTCGATCGCACGCACCGGTTGGCGAGCGTGCCGATGCCGTCGATGTGGGTGGTGATGACATCGCCGTCGGCGAGGACCTTGCCCTGGGTGATGCCGATGCCATCGGGCGTGCCGGTGAATATCAGGTCGCCCGTGCTCAACGTGGTCACCCGTGAGAGGTACGACACGAGGGTGGGGACGTCGAAGATCATCTGCTCGGTGGTGCCATCCTGGCGGACCTCACCGTTGACCTCGGTCACGATCCGCAGCCGGTCTCGGTCGACCGCGTCTGGCGACACCATGACCGGGCCGGTCGGGCCGAACGTGTCAAACGACTTGCCGAGATCGAAGTGGGGAGGCTTGGATGCGAACTGCACGGCCCGATCGGAGATGTCCTGGCCGACCATCAACCCGACGATGTGATCCCACGCGTCGTCCGGTTCGATGTCCTTTCCTCCCGGACCGATCACGACAACCAGCTCGCCCTCGTAGTCGACGGCATCGCTCCGCAGCTCCACCTCTGCGGCTGGGCCGACCAGGCACGAAGGGAACTTCGTGAAGACGAGCGGGTTCGCCGGAACCTCCATGGCGCCCTCATCCGCGTGCGCCTGGTAGTTGAGGCCGATGGCGTACACGTTGCGGGGTCGCGGCACCGGTGGGCCGAGACGCTCTGGCTCGATCGAACCGCTCGGATCGTGCTGGCCGAGCGCTGCGGTCAGCTCGCCCAACCTCTCAGGTGCGGCGAGGGCCATCATCGGGTCGGGCCCGAGCCCACCGCCCGACACCGACTCGAGGTCGTACCAGTGACCGTCAGCCACCAGCGCGGCTCGGCCTTCGACATTGGCAAGGCAATAGCTCATGGTTCTCAGTCCTTCGAGATCGTGATTCCGGTGACGACGCCGAGCGCTCGAGCGAGGTCCGACGACTGGTCGATCGTGTGGGCTCGCCAGGCAACGTGCTGGTCGGGACGGACGAGCAGCGCGCCGGTCGGTCCCAGTTCGCACAGCTCTCGCCACGCCGCGAGTTCCGGTGTGTCGATGCCGACCCGCACCATGGCCACATCGGTGTGGGCGGTGACGGCGAGCGCGCTTGCCCAGGCGTCATGGTCGCCGAAGCTGACGAGCACCGGACGATCGACGGGTACGAGATCGAGCGTCGAGCGGCCGCCGATCTCCGCGAGCCATGCATGTGGCATCCGAGCTCCCGGGCGCGCTGTCGGCTCGTACTCGCTTGGCGAACCGGGTTCATGCGGCCGCCCCTCCGGCAGCAGAGCACCGGCCTCGTAGACGTAGCCGAGTTGGAGGCCGAACAGGTCGAAGTGTTCCCGTTGCAGTTCGACCGCAGCCGCGATCGCATCAGCCTTGGTGGGGTCGGCCAGCGATGCGTGGAGTCGCTCGCTGGTTGGATCCGCGTCGGTGCCGAGCGCCGCGGGAAGCTCGACCAGCTTGATCGCGTTCGTGAGCGACTGGTGGGCGTTGTTTTGGGCGACGGGGGTGCGCTCGCTCGAATACGACTCGAGCAGTGTCGGCTCGGCGCTTCCGGCGACGATGGCCCCGATCCGCCACATCAGCCCATGGACGTCCTGCATGCCGGAGTTGAGACCGAGGCCCCCGGTCGGCGGGAATCGATGAGCGGAGTCGCCGGCGAGGAAGATCCGGCCTCGGCCCATCGAGTCGGCCGTCTGCGAGCTCATCCACCAGGTGCCCTTGCCGAGAATCTCGGCGTCAATCGAAGTCCCGGCTGCCCGGTCGATGACCTCCCGACAGCGTGCGTCACCGAAGTCGTCGACATCCTCGACGGAGGGGTCGATGCCGTGCATGAACACCCAGTCCGACTCGACGTCGTGGGCGATGAACGTGCCGGCTGCTTCAGGGGCGAGAACGAAATGGAGCACTCCAGGGCGCTCGGCCGTCAACTCGCGCAGGTTCGCCGAGAAGTGGATCATCAAGAAGCACTGCAGCAGTGGCGGTCCGACCATCTCGATGCCGAGCATCTTGCGGACCCGGCTCCCCGCTCCGTCGCAGCCGATCACGTAGCGGCTTCGCACTCGAAGCGTCTCGCCGTTGTCGAGGTCGGCGATCTCCGACGTGACGCCATCGTCGTCCTCTTGGGAGGAATCCCACTGGTGGCGGTATCGCAGCTCGGCGCCCGGTGACGCCATGAGCTCATCGGCCAGGATCGGCTCGAACCGGTGCTGGGAGAGATTACGCAATGGTGTCGGCGTGTACTCGAGGCACGCGTCGCCCTGGCGCTCGAATGGCAGACGGCCGATCAGCTCGCCGTTGAGCCGGCTGACGAAGTTGACGTGACCGGCGTCGGCCTCGTCCTTGCCAGCGGCGTGGATGCGGTCCATGTCG
>CALLIQ010000479.1 GCA_938008925.1 uncultured Acidimicrobiales bacterium | reverse complement strand
AATCGATCCGCCCGAGGTCGGCGACGACGGCCGCACGAGCCTGGCCGCGACCAAACCCTTCGGAACGCCCGAGCAGCTCGAGGAGGTGCTCGCCGAGCTGACCGGTGATGCCGAGCTGCTCCGCGATTTCGAACTGACTCGCACCAAGTCGTTTGCTCGGGTCGACTACTCCATCACCGGTGAGCTCGTGCCGCAGGGGCTCGAACCGTTCGGAGACGCTGAGCTGGTCGCTGCGCTCGGCCGGTCGGTCGAGTCGTTCGTCGCCGATGGTGGCGGGAGCGCAGCCGACGTCGACGTGACCGTGCGGGTTCGCCTTCCCGGGGCTGAAGACGAAGAGGCGCCCTCGACGGGCGACCTGTTGCCCCTCGATGAAGACGATGTCGTCGAGCGAGCGTGGCGGGTCACGCTCGACCAACCCGATGTCGAGCAGATCTCGGCATCGACCGCCACGACCAACACCGGTCCGCTGGTGTGGCGTGGTGTTGCGGTCGTCGCATCGGTGCTCGCCGGACTCGTGATGTTCGGGCACATCCTGCGGTGGCTCCGTCCGACGGGGCGTCGCCGTCGTCGCAAGGATCAGAAGTCCAAGCCGCGGCCGTCGGCAAAGGGGCCGGGCAAGGTCGACGCGGCAGCCGAGCGTGCCGCTGCCGCCGACGACGATCTCCTCGACGACTTCGATGATGACGATCTCGACGAAGCGCCCGAGAGCGACGAACCGACGGTGATCGCCCTCGACGCCATGGGCGTGCTCTACCGCGAAGGACAAGACATCGCGGAGCTGTTGATCCCCTTCGCACGCGAGATGGGCTCCGACGTCACCAACGACGAGATCGTCGCCCGGGCCCGATCGCTCAGCCTCGGACGCCTCACGCCCGCCGACTTCTGGCGGGCCGTCGGCGTCGACGGCGACCCCGAAGAGCTCGACGACGCCTACCTGTCGCGGGTGCAGCTCGCCCCGGGTGTCGTCGGCTTCTTGCGAGATCTTCGCGAGCGTGGCGTGCGCGTCGCCTGCCTCACGAACGACTCGACGGTGTGGGCCAACAAGCTCCGCTCACGCCACAGCCTCGACGGACTCATCGATCCGTGGGTCATCAGCGGCGCCGTCGGCGTGCGCAAACCCGACTGGCCGATCTACGAGGTCCTTCGTCGGGTCACTCGAGAGCCGGTCGGCAACGTGCTGGTCGTCGACGACGATCTCGACAATCTGGATGCGGCCAGGGAGTTCGGCTTCCGCACCGCGTGGTTCGCACCGGATGGCGACCCGGCCGGCGCTCGCCAGCACAACATCTTGCGAAGCTTCAACCTCACGAACGCCGCTCCCGCCGAGTCGACGTAGGTCGGGGGTCACGCCCCGCGGGAACGAAACGGGGCGGTGGGCGTGTTTGGTCCTGCATGACGAGTGCATGGGTGATCTCAGGCGGAGCGAGCCTCGGCTCGATTCAAGTGGGCATGGCGCGCGCACTCCAGGCGGAAGGGTTGACGCCAGATCTGATCGTCGGGACCTCGGTCGGCGCGCTCAACGGCGCGTGGTTGGCCGGGGGCGGCGATGCAGCCGAGCTCGAGGCGATCTGGCTCGGTCTCGAACGAAACGATCTGTTTCCCGTCCGGCCCCTGCTCGGCCTTCGAGCCTTTCTCGGACGGTCGCGCCACTTCGTTCCAGACAGCGGGCTTCGACGCCTTCTCGAGTCCGAGCTCCCGCACGACGACTTCGACGACGCGCCGATCCCGTTCTCGGCGATCGCGGCCGACGTGATGACGGGGGAGGAGGTCGTCCTTCGTTCAGGCTCGCTGATCGATGCCGTCGTGGCCAGCGCCGCCCTGCCTGGCGTCTTCCCGCCAGCGGAGATCGACGGCCGCCTCTTGATCGACGGTGGAATCGCCAACAACACGCCGATCAGCATCGCGATCGAGCAGGGGGCGACGGAGGTCTGGGTGTTGACGCCCGGCTATTCGTGCCAGCCAGCGATGCGTCCGACGAACGCCCTCGAGCTGTCGCTCCGAGCTGTCGGAATGTTGGTGGAGCAGCGCTTCGTGAGTGAGGTGGGGCGCCGCCGCTACGACGTCCCCGTGCATCTCATCCCCGCGCCGTGCCCGATCGATGTGAGTCCCATCGACTTCTCTCACTCACGAGAGCTCATCGATCGAGCGTTTGCCGGCACTCGGCAGTGGCTCGCAAACGGTCGGCCGTATGCGATCCCACTCCACCCGATCAGCCGTCGAGAACAGTGACGGTTCCGGCGGTCCCGTCGACCTCCACCATCATCCCGGTCTCGAGGCGCTCGGTCGCTCCCTCGAGGGCGATGACGGCCGGGATGCCGAGCTCGCGGGCAACGATCACGGCGTGGCTCATGAGGGCGCCGACGTTCACGATGACGGCAGCCGATGGGAGGAACAGCGGCGTCCAACTCGGATCGGTGAGCGGAGCGACGAGGATCTCACCGGGATCGAGGTCGGCACCGTCAGCCGGGTCGAGCACGACGCGCACGCGCCCGCGAGCGACGCCGCTCGAGCCGGCGTCGCCGTTGAGCGTGTCGCCGACCGATGCGGTGGTGACGTCGTCTGGACGCTCGGCTTCGAGCTCCTCGAGCGTCGGGACGTCGTCTTGGGAGCTGATGAAGAACCGCGGTTCGACGGCGGCGTAGCGATCGAACAGCGCGCCGCGCTCCTCGATCACGCCGAGCATCGATGCGGGATCTTCGATGTAGGCGGGCAGCTCGGTGCGAGGGTCGAGCAGGGCGACGCGAACGGGGTCGGGGTTGCCGCCGCGCTCCGCCGCCCGCCGAACGAGCTCGCGGTAGACCTGCTTCACCGGCAGCATGATCCGCACGGCGCGGTCTCGGGTGGCCTCACGGCCCTGTGCCCAGTACGGCGCCGACTTGATGGCCTTGTCGAAGTTCGGCTTGTCGATGAACTTCACGTGCGGCCGCACCTCGGCAATGGCGGCTTGGCGCTTGGTGTCGTCGTCGCCCAGGCGGGTCGACGGGGACAGGTCGTGCTCGGCCCGCCGCATGGAATCGATGGCCGCCAACGCGAGCTCGGGAGTGTTGTCCCAGGTGCGGGCGGAGAGCTCCCAGTCGTTCGGACCTCGCTGCCCGTGTTCGGCGATGAACGCGTCGAAAGCGGAGAGGAACGAGGCGGCCTCTTCCATGCCTCCGAGCCGATGGAGGAGCCCGTCGACCCCGCCGTCGAAGGCGGCGCTCACCGCTTCGTTCGATCGGACTTCCTTGGCGATGGCATAGAGGGCGACCGAGTACTGGGCCGAGTGCACGTCTCCGGCCGCACCGATCAGCTCGGTCACGAGTCCGGGCTTGCCGGCGGCCGCAGCGGCATCGGCCAACACGCCGCTGACGATCGCGGCGAGGGCGGTGGTCTTCATGTGGTTGGCGAAGACGGGCTCGAAGGCGGCCGGGAACGAGTCGAGGTAGCGAAGCAGTTCGGCGTCTGGGGCATCGAGAGCCGGGCGCTTGGCCTCGAACGCAGCGACTCGCCGGAAGCTGTCGTTGGCCACCTCGGGGAGGTCCTTTTGGCCAAGGGCCTTGAGGACCGTCAAAAGGATCTTGAACGACGACTTCAGGCTCTTGTCGCCGTCACGGGGCTCATATGGCGGCGGATTGCCTTCGCCGAAGAACGCCACGTCGATCGCCTCGGCGGACGAGCCTGGGGCGCGGACGCCCATCATGCGGAGGTAGGAGAGGTTGAGGTAGGCGTAGCCGCCGTAGAGGCCGATGATCACCGGCTCGTCGGAGGAGAAGTCACCATCGATGCGGATGCCGAGATCGCTGTACGCGGACCGCCACGCCCGCTCGGCCGGCTTCACGCCGTAGTGAAAGCCGAGCGAGGTGATCACCTCGGGGAAGACCTCGCCGATGTTTCCTCGGGTGTTGATCGGCCAGCGGGGGTCGATCGATCCTTCGATGATCCATTTCGTCGCCATCTTCTGCTCCCTGTTCAGCTCAGCTCAACTCAACTCAACGGCGCCGGAAAGTTAGCGCAGGCCCCACTGTCACACGCCATCTCTAGGTTTGCGTCATGGCCAAGGATCGTCGGGTGTACGTGTGTCGTGAGTGCGGGGCGCAGTTCGTGTCGTGGGCTGGTCAATGCGCCCAGTGCGACGGGTGGGCCACGATCGAAGAGGCATCCGTCGCCGCGCCGCGAGGGTCGGCGGCCGATATCCCGAACGTCGAACCGCTCTCGCAGTTCGACGTGGCCGGCGCCGTACCGATCCCCACCGGACTCGACGAGGTCGACCGAGTGCTCGGCGGTGGTTTGGTGCCGTCGTCGGTCTCGCTGCTCGGCGGCGAGCCTGGCATCGGCAAGTCGACGCTGAGCCTGCAGATGGCGATGTCCGTCGCAGCGGCGGGCTCCTCGGTGCTGGTCATCACCGGCGAAGAGGCCCCGACCCAGGTCGCAGCGCGAGCGGGCCGGCTCGGTTCGATCCCCGACGAGCTCTCGGTGGTCGACACCACCGACGTCGACACCGTCGTCGCCGCCATCACCGCTGCGAAGCCCCAACTCGCCGTGATCGACTCGATCCAGACGCTCGAGGCCGCCGGGGTCGATTCCGCCGCCGGGTCGGTCACGCAGGTGCGCGCGGCGGCGCACCGGCTCGTCGAGGTGGCCAAGCGAACCGGGACGTCCGTCGTGCTCATCGGTCACGTCACCAAGGACGGCAACCTCGCCGGCCCCCGACTGCTCGAGCACGTGGTCGACACGGTGCTCTCGTTCACGGGGGATCGACACCACGATCTCCGCTTCCTGCGGGCGATCAAGCACCGCTTCGGCTCGACCAACGAGGTCGGCGTGTTCGAGATGTTGCCCGCCGGCTTGGCCGCCGTCGACGATCCCAGCAGCCGATTCCTGGCCGATCGCCGTCCTGGCGTCGCGGGCTCGGTCGTGGTTCCCACTCTCGACCAGCGCCGGCCGGTCCTCGTCGAGGTGCAGGCGCTGGCGTCAGCCCACGGCGACCGGCCCGTCAGCCTCACGGCCAACGGTGTCTCGTCCCCTCGGCTGAAGCTGGTGGCTGCGGTCGTGCAGGAACGGGGAGGCATCGCGCTGTGGGGCAACGAGATCTTCGCCTCGGCCGCAGGCGGCGCCGAAGTGACCGAACCGGGTGGTGACCTCGCCCTCGCGCTGGCCATCGCCACCGCTGCGACCGGGGTGGGGCTCGCCGCCGACGTGGTCGCTTGCGGAGAGATCGGCCTGTCCGGCGAGGTTCGCTCCGTCGCTCAACTCGACCGGCGCCTCCAAGAGTCGCACCGGATGGGATTCCGTCGGGCCGTGGTTCCTCGTTCGGCGACCGCCGGCCCAACCGGCCTCGAGCTGATTCGCGTCGACACGCTCGCCGACGCACTGGGCCAGCTCCACAACCTCCGCTCGATGAGTGGCCCGAAAGCGGCGTGAAACCGGCGTGTGCCTGCGGGCCTGGGAGGTCAGCGGGCGTTCGCCCGCTCGAGA
>CALLIQ010000478.1 GCA_938008925.1 uncultured Acidimicrobiales bacterium | reverse complement strand
GCCTTCAGCATGATCGACGAGTAGTCGTCGCCCGCCTCCTCGAAGCGAGCGGCTCGCTCATCGACGTCCATCTCCGGTCCGTGGCCCGTGCTCACGGCGAACGCTCCGATGTGATCCTTCACCCCGGCGTCGGTCGGGGCGACGAAGTCGGCGAGCGCGAAGTTCGGCCGTTCGTCCGCGTGGCTCGCCTGCTGGCGAAGCGTGTGGAGCGTCGCGATCTGTTCGCTCCGACTCGCGTCGGCGAAGACGTGGATGTCGTCGCCGGCCGATGCAGCCGGCCACAGCCCGATCACCGCTCGCGCCGTCACCCAGCGCTCGGCGATGATCGTGTCGAGCATGGCGAGCCCCTCGGCGTACACGTTGCGTGCGACCTCGCCGACCACCTCGTCATCGAGGATCCGGGGGTACGCCCCCGCCAGGTCCCACGTGCGGAAGAACGGCGTCCAGTCGATGTAGTCCCGCAGCGAGTCGAGGTCGATGTCGTCGAAGACCTGGACGCCGAGCTGGGTCGGCTCCGGTGCGACGCCGAGCTTCCAATCGATCGGTGCGCGATTCGCCCGGGCGTCGTCGAGCGACAACAGCTTGGTGGCCGATCCGCCCTCGCGGCTTCGGCGCACCGAGCGGTAGTCCTCCGCGACCTCCTCGATCGCCGTGTCGCGATCGTTGCCGAGGAGTCGGGACACCACGCCGACCGCTCGTGACGCATCGGTGACGTGGATGACGGGGTGGCGGTACGCCTGGTCGATCTTCACCGCCGTGTGGATTCGGCTGGTGGTCGCTCCACCGATCAGCAGCGGAATGTCGAGGCCCTGAGTGTCGAGCTCGGAGGCGACGTGCACCATCTCATCGAGGCTCGGTGTGATCAGTCCGGAGACGCCGATCAGATCGGCACCGGTTTCCTTCGCCGTGTCGATGATCTGCTGGGCCGGCACCATCACGCCCAGGTCGATCACCTCGTAGTTGTTGCACCGCAGCACCACGCCGACGATGTTCTTGCCGATGTCGTGAACGTCGCCCTTCGCCGTGGCCATGACCACGACGCCGGCCTTCTGACCCGGCTCGCCCTCCGCCTCGACGAACGGTTCGAGGTGAGCCACGGCCTTCTTCATGACGCGAGCGCTCTTCACGACCTGCGGCAGGAACATCTGGCCGGAACCGAACAGGTCGCCGACGACGTTCATGCCGTCCATCAGTGGACCTTCGATCACGTCGAGCGCTCGACTCGATGCCTGACGCACCTCTTCGGCGTCGTCGACGATGTACTCGTCGAGTCCATGGACGAGGGCGTGGACGATGCGCTCGTGGGCCGTCCCCTCCCGCCACGACAGATCGGTCGCGGCGGCCGTCGCTTGGCTCTTCGCGTCGCTGGCGACTTCGATGAGCCGCTCGGTGGCGTCATCGCGCCGGTTGAACAGAACGTCCTCGATGCGCTCGCGGAGGTCGTCGGGGACGTCGTCGTAGACGGGCAGTCGGCCGGCGTTCACGATCGCCATCGACAGCCCGGCCTTCACGGCGTGGAACAAGAAGACGGCGTGCATTGCTTCGCGGAGCGGGTTGTTGCCCCGGAACGAGAACGACAGGTTCGACAATCCGCCGGACACGTGGGCGTACGGGAGCTGCTCGCGAATCGCAGCCGCGGCATCGATGAAGGCCTTGCCGTACTCGGCGTGCTCCTCGATGCCGGTGGCGACGGCGAAGACGTTCGGGTCGAAGATGATGTCTTCGGGCGCGAGCCCCACCACCTCGGTGAGCAGTTGGTAGGCCCGTGCGCAGACGGACAGCTTGTGCTCGAACGTCTCGGCCTGGCCGGTCTCGTCGAACGCCATCACGACGACGGCCGCCCCGTATCGCTTGGCCAAGCGGGCCTGCGCGAGGAAGGGCTCCTCGCCTTCCTTGAGGCTGATCGAGTTGATCACCGACTTGCCCTGCACGCACCGCAACCCGGCCTCGATGACCTCCCACTTCGACGAGTCGATCATCACCGGGACCCGGGAGATGTCGGGCTCGGTCGCGATCAGCTTCAGGAAGCGCTCCATCGCCGCAACGGAGTCGAGCATCGCCTCGTCCATGTTGACGTCGATGATCTGGGCGCCGTTGTCGACCTGGTCGCGGGCGACGGACACCGCCGAGTCGAACTCCTCTTCGAGAATCAGCTTCGCGAAGCGAGCCGATCCGGTGACGTTGGTTCGTTCGCCGACGTTGACCAGCAAACTGTCGCCGTCGATGACAGACGGCTCGAGTCCGGACAACCGAGTGGCCACGGGCATGGTCGGCGTGGTGCGGGGAGCGACGCCCTCGACGGCCGCAGCGATGGCGGCGATGTGAGCCGGCGTCGTTCCACAGCATCCGCCGACGACGTTGAGGTGCCCGGCCGCGGCGAGTTCACCGAGGACTCGGGCGGTGTGCTCGGGCGCTTCGTCGTAGCCGCCGAGTTCGTTCGGCAACCCGGCATTCGGGTGGCAGCTGATCGGCGCATCGGCGATGCGCGACAGCTCGACCACGTGAGAACGCAGATCGTCAACGCCGAGGGCACAGTTGAACCCGACCGAGATCGGCCGAGCGTGACGAATCGAATACCAGAACGCTTCTGGCGTCTGCCCCGACAGCGTGCGCCCGGACTTGTCGGTGATCGTCCCGGAGATCATCACCGGGATCTGTTCGTTGCGCTCGTCGCGCAGCTCGTCGATCGCAAAGAGCGCGGCCTTGGCGTTGAGCGTGTCGAAGATGGTCTCGACCATCAAGACGTCGGCACCACCCTCGAGCAGACCCTCAGCAGCCTCGCGGTAGGCGAGACGCAACTGCTCAAAGGTGATGTCGCGACGGGCTGGGTCGTTCACGTCGGGGGACAGGCTCGTCGTCTTGTTCGTCGGTCCAATGCCGCCGACGACGAATCGAGGCTTCGACGGGTCCTTGGCCGTGAACTCGTCGCACGCCGCTCGTGCGATGCGGGCGGCTTCGACGTTGATCTCATACGCGAGGTGTTCGGTGGCGTAGTCGGCCTGGGAAATTGAGGTCGCGTTGAAGGTGTTGGTCGTGGCGAAGTCCGCGCCGGCCTCGAGGAAGCTGCGGTGGATGTCGGCGATCATCTCGGGCTGGCTCAGCACGAGGAGGTCGTTGTTGCCGAAGAGGTCGTTCGGGTGGTCGACGAAGCGCTCCCCGCGCACCTGGGTCTCGGTGAGCTCCAGCGCCTGAATGCTCGTGCCCATCGCTCCGTCGAGAACGAGGATCCGCTGGCTCATGGCCTGGTCCAGCGACCACACCATTTCGTCGTGATCGGTCATTGCCCAGCCGCTCATGAAGCAGCCTCCTCGCGATGGTGTGCGGGTTGTGGTGTCGTGACGGCGCGGGTGCCCTCGGTGGCTCGAAGGCCCAGGATCTGGCACGTCGCTGCGGTGAGCGTCGGCGCGTTCATCGTGTAGAAGTGGAACGAGTCGATGCCGAACTCCGCCAGCCGACGGCACTGCTCAGCGGCGACCGTCGCGGCGACGAGCTCGCGCACCTCGGGCGCGTCGTCGAGTCCGTCGAAGAGCTCGGGCAGCCAAGCCGGAATCGTGGTGCCGCAGCGCTCGCTGAACGCCTGGATCTTGGCCAGGTTCCAGACCGGCATGATTCCCGGGACGATCGGAACGTCGATGCCGGCGGCGCGAGCCCGCTCGAAGAAGGCCATGAAGGCCTCGGTGTCGAAGAAGTACTGCGTGAGCACCCTCGTGGCGCCGGCGTCGACCTTGCGCTTCAAGTTGTCGATGTCGGTCGCAGCGTCGATGGCTTTCGGGTGCACCTCGGGGTAGCCGGCGACCGAGATGTCGAAGTCGGCGATGCCGGCGGCGTCGGTCTTGGCCCGGATGGACGACACGAGCGACGCCGCATCGCCGTGGCCTTCGGGGTGCGGCTGGAGTGCGTCGGAGGTGTCGCCCCGGAGCGCCACGATGTGTCGGACTCCAGCGTCGATGTAGCGGTCCACGACGTCGCCGATCTGGGCGATCGATGCTCCCACGGCCGTGAGGTGACCAGCGATCGGGGGAGCGGTCCGATCCAGCAGCGATGCGACGGCGGTGTGCGTTCGTTCTTGGTCGCTGCCCCCGGCTCCATAGGTGACGCTCATGAACTCGGGGTCGAAACGGCTGAGATGATCGGCGCAGGCCAGCAACTTGGCGGTGCCCTGCTCCGTCTTGGGCGGAAAGAACTCGAACGACGCCGTGATGTGTCGGCGGATCGGTGTGGCTGGCCAACCTCGGCGTTCGAGTCGGGCTGCAGCAGCCGAGATGTCGTCGGTCATGATGCGTTCTCCAGCGTTCGCAGGTCGGGTGCGTCGGCTCGCTGCCGAGCGATCCAGATCGTTGTTGTCAGGCCGTCCTCGGACGCCAGATCGGTGCGTTCGAGGTGGCGGGTCTCGATGTCGTCGAGACCGGCGTCTCGGCACCAGCGCGCCACCTCTTCGTCGGTGAACCCGAGGAACCGGTGCTCGAACTCGGAGCGAAGCGCCTCTCGCTGGTGGGGTGCGAAGTCGACGATGAGCAGCGAGCCGTTCGCCCTGATGGTCCGCGCCGACTCGGCGACGGCGGCCGACGGATCGTCGAGGTAGTGGAGGACGTGGTGGAGGATGGCGATGTCGAATGAGCCGGCGGGGACAGCGAGGTCATAGACGTCGCCGTGGCGGACCGAGCAGTGACGCAAGCCGGCCTTGTCGAGGTTCGTGCGGGCGACGTTGAGCATCGCTCGGCTGAGATCGATGCCGACGCCTCGGGTGACTCGGTCGGCGAAGAGCTCGAGCATCCGGCCGGTCCCGGTGCCGACGTCGAGCAGCTCGCCGCTCGGCCGGTCCTCGACTGCGGAAACGAGCTCTGCCTCGACCTCGTCGTCGGCGACGTGCAGGTCTCGAACCCGGTCCCAGTCGGCGGCCACCGCCCCGAAGTACTCCGCTGCGCTCTCGGCTCGTTCGGCCCGGATCGTGTCCAGTCGCTTGCGGTCACTGCGCATGGCCGGATCGTCGACGTCGACGAGGGAGAGCACCGCATCGAGCGCCGGCTTGCGGCGATGTGGGGGAACCGGGCGGAAGAAGGCGCTGGTTCCCTCGGCGTGACGCTCGAGCAGTTCGGCCTCGACGAGGATCTTCAGGTGGCGGCTGACTCGGGGTTGGCTCTGAGCGAGGACGACGGAGAGCTCTCCGACGGTCAGGTCGATCGTGCTGAGCAGCGCCAGGATCCGCAGCCGAGTGGGCTCCGCTGCGGCGCGCAGGGCGGCGACGGTGTCGTCGAAGGGTTCGAACTCGGAATCCATAAGAACATAAAGATATGTGCATACATGCAAAAAAGCAAGAAGTGGGCGTGGCGAGCGTCGGGCGTCGGCGGGCTCGCTGGGGCTCAGTGCTGGGTCAGCACGAGTCGTCGCCGGGCCGTTCGGCGACGAACAGCGTGCCGGTGACCGACGTGACGATGTGACACGTATCGATCGAGACGATCCGCGTGCCGAGAAGGCGCTGAGCCGTCCACTCTCCACGGTCGAGCACCCACGCCCGCATCGGGATCGAGTCATGGCCGGTGAAGAGTGAGTCGGTGACGACGATCGGATCGAGTCCGCCGTCGACGCCGAGACTCGGCAGCGCATCGGTCCCCTCGGCGTCGGGGACATCGACGGCCGTCCACGTTGTGCCGTCGTCGCTCACGTGAAGGACCGAGCCGTCTTCGAATCTCGGCACGAGCTCGTAGAACGAGCCATCGTTGACGCCGACCTGCGTCGCAATCGCATCCGGGTTCGGGTTGTCGGCGGTCACCCACTCACCTCGGGTGGTCGCGGTCACGGTTGCGATGCCGGAGTGGAAGCCGCCGCCGATCCGCACGATGGTCCCGAGGTCGGACCGGCCGATGCGTGAGCCGTACTCGGTGCCGGTTCCCTGATCGGGCAGAACCTCGAGCCGCCACCGTTCGCCGTCGGTGCTGTCCCACACCACCGCACGGATCCGGTCGTCGATCGTGGCCCAACCCGTGGCGTAGACGTGTCCGTCGTCGACGACCGCGTCGACGACCGCCGACGGCCCTGGATAGGGCGGGGAGTCCGGTGTCGTCGGTGCGCCCCTCGAGCCGGAGACGACCGTCGCCGTCGTGCGCTCCCACGTGGTGCCATCGTCGGAGATCATCGTGGTGGGGGAGCGGTCGTCGCCGTTCTCGTCGCCCATCACGAACGCGACGTAGCGCCCGTCGAACGTGACGACATCGCTGATCGCGACGAACGATTGACCGCTGTCGGACTCGTCGGCGAACAGATCGGAAACGACGATGGCGGCATCGATCGGGTCTCCCACTCGCCACAGGATCTGGCCGGCGCCTTCCATCCAGGCGACGACCACGATCTCTTCACCGATCGCGACGTCCTCGACCTCGATGCCGGTTGGCAGATCGAACGAGTTGGCGTCGATAGCGGGCGTGGTCGGCTCGGTGACGGGTGCGGACGTGACAACCTCAGCGGCCGTAGCGGATGTGGTCGTCGCCGCTGGGTCGGTGGGCACAGGGCCGGCGTCCGCGCTGGTCGGCACCGTTGCATCGGCGGTCAATGCGTCGCCCGCTCCGTCGCTCGCACATGCGCTGCTCGCGACGACGATCGCGATGGCGACTGCGGCGACGATCGCGACCGAGCGAGACATGACACGACGCTAGGCCGCCGTCGAGCGTCGAGGACGACGCCCCGTCAGACCGTCCTGTCGGATCGCGGCTTCAGACCGTGCCGTCAGACCGCGCCGTCACACCACGTAACGGACCGTGTCGAACGAACACCGAAGCTCCGTGACCCTCGCGGCCAGTTCGCCAACGTCGTCGCCGTCGAGGGCGGCTGCGATGACATCGGCGATCACCGACATCTCGGCTGGCCCCATCCCGACTCGCACCGCTTCCGGCGTGCCGACCCGCATCCCTCGGGCGGTTGGCGTGTCGTCGCTCGGGAGCCCGATTGCGCAGGCCAACAAGCCGACCGTCTCCAGTCGTCGAGCGAACGCGTCGCCGCCGCCGAACTCGTTGGCATCGATCGCCAA
>CALLIQ010000477.1 GCA_938008925.1 uncultured Acidimicrobiales bacterium | reverse complement strand
TGCGTTCGAGCGATGGTCTTGATCGCCTTCATCTCGTTCTGGACACCAGCCATCTGCTTCATGACGTCGTCGCGCTCGATCGGTTCGCCGAGCGACCGATCGACGATGGCGCTGTTGAACGTCTCGAGGATCGCGTCGAGCCAACGCTCCTGGCCGATCCGCACTGCGCTGAGCGCGGCATGGGCGAGGTTTCCGTTCGCGCCGCCGAGGCCGAGGCACACCTTGTTGGCGATGCGCCGAGTGGCGGGGCGCAGCACGGCGGGAATGGCTCGGGCGTAGCTGCCGAGCTCGTAGTCGGGCGACCCGTCTGCGTTGTAGAGAAACGGCGAACCCGAATCGAACAACCACAGCTGTTCGCCGTCCCACGCGAAGTTCGAGAACTGCGAGTCGATCGCCTGACGTCCGTCGGCGACGGCACTGAGCGCAGCGTCACGCACGGCCACCACAACGGGGTGGTCGACGACGGGCTCGGTTTGCTCGAGGATGACCTCAACCAGTTGTTCTCGGGGGAACAGCGGCTGGACGAGGAACGGAACGAGCCGTCCATCGGGGCCCCCGGGAATCGTCCGCTGGTCGGTCGGCGCGATCGCGACGTGTGGCGCGAGCGCCGCCTCGTAGCGCCGGAGAAACGCGAACCACTCGTCGATCTCGGCTTGGGTCGGGCACGAGGCGAGCCGCTTCACGACGGCGACGGGTTCGCCCGCCGGTACGCCGATGGCCACACCGATCTCGCCGAACCCAAGGACGGTCAGCCCATCGAAGCTGCGGCTCTCGAGCGCGCCCTGGATCGCCTTCTCGACCGTCGCCAGCTGCTCATCGGAGACGGATGGCGGCAGGTCGGAGTCTCTTGAACTCACGACGACGCCTCGCGCACGATCAACCGGCTTCGTGCTCGAGGGCGAGACGAAGGGCCGTCATGGCTCGGGCCCGGTGGCTGAGGTCGTTCTTGTCTTCGGCCGACAGCTCGGCGAACGTCGCCCCTTCGGCCTCGTCCGGACGGAAGACGGGGTCGTAGCCAAAGCCGTTGGCGCCTCGAGCCTCGGAAACGATCACGCCGCCGATCGATCCTTCCGCCGTCAATCCCGTCCCATCCGGACGGATCAAGGCGATCACCGAACGGAACTCGGCTCGCCGCTGCTCGGGTTCGGTCGCGCCCACCTCATCGAGCTCGGAGAGCAGCTTCGCGACGTTGTCGGCGTAGCTGGCGTTCTCACCCGCATACCGAGCCGAGTAGACGCCGGGACGGCCGTCGAGTGCCTCGACGAACAGGCCGGTGTCGTCGGCGAGCGCAGCCAACCCGGTGAAGTCGCAGATCTCCTGCGCCTTCTTGATGGCATTGCCCTCGAGCGAGTCTTGATCTTCGTCGGTCTCGGGGGCCTCCGGCGGACGAGCGACGACCTCGAAGCGGTCGCCGATCAGCGCGAGCAGATCGGCAACCTTGTCCGGGTTGTTCGACGCAACGACAACCGTCGGTTTTGAGCCCGTCGGTTTTGAGCCCGTCGGTTTCAAGCCCGAATCGGCCACGGGTGTCAGCCCCAGTCGGGACGCTCGGCGGGCGGGCCGTCGAGGACGGCTCGCTGGGCGGCCACGATCTGCTCGACGCCATGGGCGCCGAGGTCGAGGAGCGTGTCGAGATCCGAGCGGGAGAAGGTCTTGCCCTCCGCCGTGCCTTGCACCTCGATGAGCTCGCCGTTGCCATTCATGACGATGTTCATGTCGACTTCGGCGTTCGCGTCTTCGATGTAGGGAAGGTCGAGGCGGTGATCGCCGTCGATGATGCCGACACTGATCGCGGCGCACTCGACGGTGAGCGGGTGATCCGACACGTCCTTGCCCTGCGCCATGAAGGCTCGGGTGATGGCGTCGTGGAGGGCGACATAGCCGCCGCAAATCGACGCGGTGCGGGTGCCGCCGTCGGCCTGGAGGACGTCGCAATCGACGGTGATCGAAACCTCGCCGAGCTTCTCCATGTCGCACACGCCTCGAAGGCTGCGTCCGATGAGGCGCTGGATCTCTTGATCGCGGCCGGACGTGCGGCGACGGATCCGCTCGGGACTCGAGCCGGGGAGCATGTTGTACTCCGCGGTGACCCAGCCCTTGCCGGTGTCGCGCATCCAGCGGGGAACACCGTCGTCGATCGAGGCCGTGCACAACACGTGGGTGCGACCGAACTTCACGAGCACCGAGCCATCGGCCATGTCGGTGAAGTCACGCTCGAACGACAGGGGTCGCAGCTCGTTGTTTTCTCTTCCATCAGGGCGCATCGGTGATCCATTCTTCGGCGTCCGCGAGTTCGGGTCCCAGGAGTTTGCTGCCGAGAACGGTGAACGCGCGCACATCCCCGGAAGAAATGAAGTGATGAGCACCGCTGCGGGCGAAATCGCTGTGGCGAAGATCCAGCCGATCGAGTTCGGCGGAGAGCGCGAACGCCGTCTCGTCAGCGGACGACACGAGCACGACCTCGGGGCCGACGACCTCGCCGATCGTGCGGGCCAGGAAGGGGTAGTGCGTGCATCCGAGCAGGAGAGAATCGACCTCGGCGTCGATCACGGGAGCCAACAGTCGCTCAGCGAGGATGGCGACCTGCGGCCCCTCGGTGTTGCCACGCTCCACGAACTCGACGAAGCCGGGGCACGCGCACGAAATCACCTCCGCCGCCGGATCGATGGCGCGCAACACGTCGTCGTAGACGCCCGAGTTGATCGTGCCAACGGTGCCGATGACCCCGACGCGGCCCGATCGCGTCGCTTGGAGCAGCGAGCGGGCGCCGGGCTCAACCACGCCGAGCACCGGAATGGCGTACTCGTCGACGAGTACGTCCATGGCCGCTGCGGTCGCCGTGTTGCAGGCGACCACCAGGAACTTGATGTCGTGCGTGGCGACGAGGTGATCGGCGATCTCGATCGCGAACTCGCGCACCTCGTCGAGTGGCCGAGACCCGTAGGGGTAGCGGCCGGTGTCGCCGAAGTAGACGATGTCTTCGCGGGGCAGCAGGTCGATCACCGCACGGGCGACGGTGAGCCCACCGAAGCCGGAGTCGAAGATCCCAATGGGACGGTCATCTGCCACAGATCCCCATCGTAGTGGGGGCGCACGCCGCGCTCCGCACGCTCGCCACATCGCGAAACGTCCGGCGCACG
>CALLIQ010000476.1 GCA_938008925.1 uncultured Acidimicrobiales bacterium | reverse complement strand
GAGCTGCCGCCGAGGGTGCGGGGCCTGACGCCGATGGCCTTGCACTGGCCGGGGCACGAGCCCGAGACCGATCGGTTCCCTCACATCGGCCATCTGATCGAGGGCCTCGTCGATGCGGCCACCGCGTGGCAGGAGTCCAAGACGGCCCCGGTCGAAGCCTCGACGTGACACGTCCGCTGGGCTGACGTCGCTCCACCAAGGGGCCGCGCAGTAGGGTCCGGACGTGCAGCTTCGAATCTTCACCGAACCCCAGCAAGGTGCCACCTACGACGACCTCCTCGCGGTCGCGTTGGCGGCGGAGTCGGCCGGTTTCGACGGCTTCTTCCGTTCCGACCACTACCTGAAGATGGGCGACGTGTCCGGACTGCCCGGGCCGACCCACGCATGGGTCACCCTCGCCGGACTGGCCCGCGACACCTCGACGATCCGACTCGGGACCCTCGTGAGCCCGGTCACGTTCTATCAACCGGGACCGCTCGCCATCAGCGTCGCCCAGGTCGATCAGATGAGCGGTGGGCGAGTCGAGCTCGGCATCGGTGCTGGCTGGTTCGAAGCGGAGCACGATGCCTACGGCATCCCGTTCCCCGACCTCGGCGATCGGATGAGCCGCCTCGAAGAAGCGGTCGAGCAGATCGTCGGCTTGTGGACGACACCGGACGGCGAGACGTTCAGCCACGACGGCACGTACCACTCGTTCTCCGAGTCCCCTGCGCTGCCGAAGCCGACGCAGGGTCCACACCCACCGATCGTCATCGGCGGCCGGGGCAAGAAGCGCACGCCCGCTCTGGCTGCTCGGTTCGCCCAAGACTTCAATCTGCCATTCGGCCCGCCCGAGGACATTCCCCCGATCATGGAGAACGTGGCGCGGGCCTGTGAAGCGATCGACCGAGACCCGGCCACGATGACGTGGTCTGCCGCTCAGGTGCTCTGCGTCGGTGAGACCGACGCAGACGTCGACCGACGGGCAGCGGCCATTGGTCGCGAGGCCGACGAGATGCGGGAGAACGGTGTCGCCGGCACGCTCGATGAGGCTCGGGCCAAGCTCGAGGCGCTCGCCGCGGTCGGCGTCGACCGGGTCTACCTCCAGGTGCTCGACCTGTCAGACCTCGACCACGTCGCCCTCGCCGGTCAGCTGATCTCCTGACCCAGGATCCACAGATGGCCAAACGGGTCGCGTAGACGACCGTCACGACGGCCGTACGGGCGATCGTCGATCGGGATGACGACCTCTCCGCCCGCGGTCAAGAATCGCTCAGCCGCGGCATCGACGTCGTCGACGGTCAGACTCAGCAGAACCGGCGACCCGCCCAGAGCCGTCGGCGAGATGCCCGTGTCGCCATGCTCCTCAACGACACCCACGAGGGTGGTTGCGATGCGTACGTTGCCATTGACCAACCTGCCATCGGCATACATCTGGTCGGTGGCCTCTGAATCGAACGCAGCTGCGTAGAAGGCCAGCGCATCGTCGCCGTGCGACACGACGAGTCGGGGCGCGAGCGGTGAGTCGGTGTTTCCAGACATGGTCTCTCTCCTTGGTTTGGCCGTGATGGTGCGGCGAGTTCTCAAACGGGCGTCTGTTGCAGGAACCGCAGCGTCCACGGCTCGCCGCTGTCGTCGAAGATCATCGTTTGGGTCACCGACGCCGAGTCCGCCTTCGCTGTCGTTCGAACCGCCACGTCGATCGTGACGATCGTGAGGGCGGGAGCGAGCGGCCGAACCGTCGACCCTTCGATGGTCCACTCGACGTACGGAGCATGATCGGCGACGCTGGCGACGGTCGACGCCTTGTCCCACCGTTGCGACGATCCGGGGAAGATGAGCTCGACATCGTCGGCGAGGTGGCGCTCGAAGAAGGCGACGTCGCCCGTGGCGAACCCGTCGAGGAATCCGCCGACCCGTTCGAGCATCGCCGAGACGTTCGGTTCTGGAGATGCGGCGGCCAGTTGGCTCGACCAATGGCGATCGTTCAGCCAGGTCGACAGCGTGTCGAGACGCTGTGGGTCGAGGCGGTATTGGCGCCCCCGCCCATCCCCATCGACGTCGACTCGCTTGATGACGCCCCGCTCCCGAAGCACCCGCAGGTGACGGCTCACGGCGGGCACGCTCATCTCGGTGAGCTCGGCCAGTTCACTCGTTCGCCGAGGCGCATCGATGAGCAGCTCGACGACTCGACGCCGGGTGGGGTCGGCCAGGGCAGCGATGGCGGCATCGATCTCGTCCATGCGCCACAGACTAGATAACGTCTTCGTGAGTTGTCAACGCTTACGTTATCTATTTTCGCTTTCCACTTGCCGCCCGCAGCGTCTCCAGGGTTCAAGGGGCGAGTCGGCTTCGAGCCCAGCCGCCCGTCAGCGAGCGCTCGTAGCGGAGACGATCGTGCAGCCGGCTCGGGCGCCCTTGCCAGAACTCGATCACGGCCGGCGTCACCCGATAGCCGCCCCAGTGCGGGGGACGCGGAACCTCGTCGGGAAAGCGAGCTTCGAACTCGGCCTGGCGCGTCTCGAGAACCGACCGGTCGGCGATCTCACTGCTCTGCTCCGACGTCCAAGCGCCGAGCTGTGACCCCCGGGGCCGAACCGAGAAGTAGGCATCGGATTCTGCGTCCGACACCCGCTCGGCCTTGCCGGTGATGCACACCTGACGCTCCAGCTGAATCCACGGGAAGGTGAGCGCAACGTTCGGATTGGCCGCCAGCTGACCCGCTTTCGCACTCGTGTAGTTGGTGTAGAACTCGAAGCCGCGCAGCCCGTCCTCGTCGTCCGACATCCCCTTGAGCAGGAGGTGCCTGGCCCACGGCGAACCAGCCGCGTCGACGGTCGAGACCACCATCGCGTTCGGCTCGTGCACGCCGGCTGCCACCGCATCGGCCAGCCACCGATCGAACTGCTCCATCGCGTCCTCTGACGCATCACGCTCGTCGAGCCCCTGCTGGGAGTAGTCGAGTCGCATCCTGGCCAGGTCGTCACCGTTCGTCACCCGCCCATTGTCCCCGTTCTGGAGACACACCGCGCCACCCACCCGTTCCCCTTCTGGAGACACACCGCGCCACCCCTCTCGGTTCTGGAGACTGTGCGCGCCACCGATCCCGTTCTGGATGCGCACCGCGCCGAGAACACCGCGAATCGTCTCCAGAACGCGGGCGGTGGCGCGCAGGATCTCCAGAACGAGATCGGGCGGGTCGGTCTCCAGAACGCGGGTGGTGACGCGCAGGATCTCCAGAAGGCGGCAGGCGGGTTGGGGCGGTCGATGAGGGGTTAGCCTCGAAACGATGGCGTC
>CALLIQ010000475.1 GCA_938008925.1 uncultured Acidimicrobiales bacterium | reverse complement strand
GATGACGGCGGACGATGAGCCCACGACGACGGCCGAGCTCTCACTGGCCGACGCCACCGCAACTGATTCCGACGCCACGACAGCTTCCACCGAGTGCAACCGCGGCGCCGTCTCGGACAACGCCGGCTTCGAGGAAGACCTGGCTCGCGTCGTCGCCCTCTACGAGCAGGGGCAACACGCCGAGCTCGCCGACCTGATCGGCGACGGCATCGTGCACGACCCGGCTCTCGATCCCGCGGGGGAACCGGCCGGCACGTACGCCTCGATCGAGGATTGGGTTGCCCGGGCCCGAGACCTCGACGACCGGCTCGAGTTGGTCGGTTTCTCGCCCGGTGAGCCCGTGATGCTGTTCGTATCGAGAACGAGCGATGGACTCGCCGACGTCGGAATCGACGAACTCGCCATCACGATCGAGCTCTGGCTCGGACCGGCATGCGATGTCCGGGTGCGGGTGACCGATCCGATCAGTGCGCCAGATCCGTGCCGGTTCAACGAGGTGGCCGAGCTCGACCCCGTCGCCGGGTGTGCGGGATCGTTCGAGCCACGATTCTCTCACCTCGCCGTGTGGACGGGCAGTGAGTTGCTCATCCACGGCGGGGCCTCGGCGACCACCGAGGCACCGCCGCTCCAAACGGGTTTGGCCTTCGATCCAGCACAAGGGTCGTGGCGCGAGATCGCAGAGGCCCCCACAGCGCTTCGAGCCTGGCCACCGCTGGCAGGAGGCTGGAGCGGAACCGAGATGGTCGTCGTGGGCTCCGATCTCGATGGCGAGGTCGTCGTTCTCCGCTACGACCCGACGAACGATGCCTGGTCCGAGTCCGTTCCTCTGCCCGCCGAGCGATACGGGACCGGTGCCGTCGTCGTCACGCCGTCCGAAGTGCTCCTCGTCGGCGGCTCGTGGAACGACCCACGCGACGACGGCTGGTCCTTCGAGCTCGCAACCGAGTCGTGGACACAACTCCCGGAGTCGACGATGGTCGGCACCGAAGGTGCCGTCGGGATCTGGACGGGAACCGAGGCCATCTTCATCGGTGGCCATCCGGCGAGTCAGACGCTCGCGTTCGACCCCGCGACTCGCGAATGGAGCGAACGAGAGCCATACCCGGACGGGTGGATCCAGGAGCACGAACTCGTGTGGACCGGATCGGACGTCATCGTCGTCGGCGGCCACATCGGCCCAGACCACCAGAGCACGCTGGCTCGCTACGACCCGGCCGCTGATGCCTGGGCGTTCAGTTCTGAGATGCCGATCGCGGCACGCGAACGGACACCGGCGGCATGGACGGGCTCCGAGGTCGTCTTCTGGTCGGGGTTCTCCACCTACGGGCAAGGCATGAGCCCAAGCGGTGCGAGCTATGACCCCGCGACCGATTCGTGGACGGAGCTTCCTCCCAGCCCGCTCACACCGCGGTGCCAGCACTCGGGCACGTGGACCGACGCCGGGTTCATCGTGTTCGGTGGGCTTCCCAGGTGTGGCGACCCCGGCGTACTCGCGACCGGCACCGCCGCCGCATTCGATCCGCTGTCGGGGACGTGGACTGAACTCGTTCGCTCCTGACCGCCGGCTCAAGCGCTTCGCTGTGCTGGCCTCGCTTGGTCGGCAACGTGCCTGGCTTGTTACGGTCCGGCCGTGGTGATGTCTCCGGAAACGACACAACCGTCATCTGCGTCGGTTGCAGGCGACACTCCGACCTACGACGCGATCGTGATCGGTGCCGGCTTCGGCGGGCTCTACGCCCTGCACCACCTGCGCGACGAGATGGGTTTGTCGGTTCGCTCGTTCGACGGGGCTAGCGACGTCGGCGGCACCTGGTGGTACAACCGCTATCCCGGTGCGAGGGTCGACGCGCCGAGCAGCCCGTTCTACGCCTACACCTTCAGTCAGGAACTGGTCGACGAGTGGGAGTGGCCCGAAACCCAGAGCACCCAGGCCGACGTGCTCGCCTACATCGAGTTCGTCGCCGACCGCCTCGATCTCCGCAAGGACATTCAGTTCGACACCTTCGTCACCGACGCCCGTTATGACGAAGCCACCCAGCACTGGACGATCACCTCAACCGACGGTGAACTCGCCCGAGCCCGGTTCCTCGTGTGCGCGATCGGCGCGCTGTTCGTCGCCAACAAGCCCGACTATCCCGGCATCGACGACTTCGCCGGAGCGATCCATCACACCGGTCGCTGGCCCCATGAGCCGGTCTCGTTCGAAGGCAAGCGCGTCGGGGTGATCGGGACCGGCTCGTCGGGCGTCCAGACGATTCCCGAGATCGCCAAGACGGCCGAGCACGTCACGGTCTTCCAACGCACGCCGCAATACGCGCTCCCCGCCCGCAACCGACCGTTGCCCAAAGAAGACCTCGAGCAGTACCGACGAGACTGGGACGAGCTGCGGACCTCGATGCGCAAGCGAGGCGGCTGGCCGTTCCGCATCGAGAAGCACGACCCGACGGACCACACCGCGGCCGAGCGATGGGAACGGTTCGAGGAGATGTGGGATCGGGGCGGCATGCACCTCGCGATCAACAGCTTCAACGGCGTCTACGTCAACGAGGACCTGAACGAGGAGATCTCCGAGTTCGTCCGAACCAAGATCCGCTCGATCGTCGAGGACCCAGACACCGCCGACAAGCTGATGCCCAGCTACCCGTTCGGCACGAAACGGCTGATCCTCGACAACGGCTACTTCGAGGCATACAACCGAGACAACGTCACCTTGGTCGACCTGCGCGACGACCCGATCGAATCGTTCACCGAGACCGGTGTTCGCACCGCCGAAGGCGAGCACCCCATCGACATCTTGGTGCTCGCCACCGGCTTCGACGCCGTGAGCGGTTCGATGCTGCGGCTCAATCCGAAGGGTCGTGGTGGCGTCCCCCTGGCCGACAAGTGGTCCGAGCGCTTCGACAACAACTTGGGGATGACCATCGCCGGCTACCCGAACCTGTTCATGATCCACGGACCGGGCTCACCCGGCGTGTTCTTCACCATGCCCCTCGGCGCCGAGCTGCAGACGAAGTGGATCGAGTCGTGCATCCGCCATCTCGACGACGCCGGACTCGGGGCTATGGAGGCGACCGAAGAGGCTGAGGCGACCTGGGGAGAAGAGATCAACGCGATCGCCAACCGCACCCTCTACCCGAGGGCGAACTCTTGGTACATGGGTGCGAACGTCCCGGGCAAGCCCCGTCAGTTCCTCGGGCACCTCATCGGTTCGCAGTACTTCAACCGCCTGACCGAGGTGGCCGAAGGCGGCTTCGACGGTTTCGAGTTTGAAAACCGAGTCAGTTAGTCGTCCCGCGCTCCGCCCATCGGGTGGTGGCGATGGCGAGCACCATGAAGACCACGATCGCGATGCTGAACGGCAGCACGGTGTCGGCCAGCTGCGCATCGACGACCGCCCCGAGCAGCGCTCCCCCGGCGGTCCGAATAGCGCCGGTGAGGGAGGTGGCCGTGCCCGCCACTGCGCCCATCGGCTCGAGGGCCGCCGTGTTCAGGTTCGGCATCAAGAACATGAACATCGAGAGCATCAGTCCGAGCAGCGGCATGTAGATCCAGAACGACGGCCGACCGTCCGTCATCACCGCGATCACCAGGAGCGAGACACCGACAGCGGTCGCCGCCAGCATCATCACGCGGATCAGCCGATACATGCCGAAGCGGCCGACGACCTGTCCGTTGATGATGGCCCCGAGTCCGAACAGTACGGCGACGGCTCCGAAGATGAAGGGGAACTGGTCCCCCCGCTCGAAGATGTCGCCGATGATGCGTTCGGAGCTGGCGAGATAGGACGCGAACACCGCCTGCAAGAACAGCGTGGCGATCGTGTAGCCGAAGGTGAGTCGGTTGCCGACCACGATCCTGAACCCCGACACGACCGAGGTGAACTCGAGCTCACGGCGATGCTCGGGTCGGAGGGTCTCCCGCAGCCGCATGCTCCACGCCATGATCCCGCCGGCCCAGATCACGCAGAACCAGAACAGGGCCTGCCAGTTGAACAGCCGAAGCAAGAGCGCTCCGATCGACGGGGCGAACACGGGCACCAGGATGAAGACCGCCATGATCTGCGACATCGCCTGCGCCATCTTCGAGCCCTCGAAGCTGTCTCGAACGATCGCGATCGCGACGACCCTCGTCCCCGCTGCCCCGACGCCCCAGACGAAGCGCCCGAAGAGCAGCCAGGCGAAGCTCGGTGCCAGCGCGGAGATGAGCGATCCGAGGATGTAGACGCCGATGCTGGCGTAGAGAATTCTCTTGCGCCCGAAGCGATCGGCGAGAGGTCCCCAGAAGATCTGGGCGACGGCGAGGCCCAGGAAGAACACGGTGATGACCTGCGCGACGCGGTTCGACTCATCGGGTATGTCGAACGCTGCCCGGATGTCGTCGAACGCCGGGAGCAACAAGTCGATGCCCATCGCCGTCAGCGCCATGATCGACGAGATCATGACCAGGAGTTCTCGGGCGCCCAACCCGCTGCGTGGCGAACCGGCGAGCGCTTGCTCACCAGGAGTCACAGCCACCCGGCGACCCTACCGATGCGGCTCATGGTTCTGGTCCGCGTTTCGAACGAGAGGGTTCCAAAAAGGTGAGTGTGGAACCAGCGGACTCCGTCAGCTGGTCGGTGCAGCCTCGTTGCTCACGCCGTTTGCCCCGATGCCGAGCGGGGCGCTTCTGCCGCCGGCCCGAGCCTTCGCGACGACGTCGCGCAGGGTGAACGCCGCCGCCAGCTCTGCCGGTGTGGAGTCCGGACCGAGTTCGCCGACGCGCACGTACTCGCCGCGATCGGCGGCGAGCCGGAAGTCGACCAGCGCACCAGCGGGTTCACCCGCTCGTCCGGCGGCGCCGAAGCCGTGCCCCTCGTTCGTCTGCCCGTAGGTCACCGCCTGAAAGCCCATGCGATGGAGCAGCTTGTCGCTCGCCCGCTCGAGCACGTCCGGCCGAACCGACAGCATCCAGTTCTCCTGCTGGCGGAGCGAGTCGATCTGCATGCCGTTCAACATCACGACGCGGGGCGTGTCGGTGTGGTTGATGCCCGTGCTGTGGAGGATGCGGCCGTCGATCATCACGATCGTCCCGGCATTCGCATCGAGGTTGATCGCCGGTGGCAGCGCACCGACCGGCTCTCCAGACCGCATTGCATCGGTGAGCACCCGATGGCTGCCGGGGATCAGCAACGTGCCACCGTTTCGGTCGTCGATGTCGGTGAGCGGGGTCAACAGGTTGAGGGTCAGCGGGTGCGGCGAATTCGGGGCGATGCCCTGGTCCTGATGGAGCGCTTGGGGCACGCCGCCCTCGAGCG
>CALLIQ010000474.1 GCA_938008925.1 uncultured Acidimicrobiales bacterium | reverse complement strand
CATGGCCAGACCATAGGAGCCGGATCCGACCGACGACATCTCGACCATCCTCGGACCGAGGCTTCTATCGTCGCTCTCATGATGGACCGCCCCGCGATCGACCGCTCCGAATCGAACCGGCTGCTCGCTACGGACTGCGAGACGATCGCGGCGCTGATCGAGCCGGCGGCGCTGACCGCTCCGGTCGACTACTGCGACGGGTGGCCACTCGGCGAGGTCGTCCGCCACCTCGGCGAGGTGCATCGCTTCGTCACCCACGTGGTGCGCTCCGGCGGACCCGACGATGCGCCCGAGGAAGAGAGCCCGACCGACGATGCGCTCGCCTCTTGGTTCGCACAGGGCGCAGCGGCGCTTCTCGAAACGCTCGACGCTGCGGATCTCGATGCCGACTGTTGGACCTTCGGATTTCGGCCCGGCAAGGCCTGGTTCTGGGTGCGCCGCATGGCGATCGAGACCGTCATCCATCGCTTCGACGTCGAGCACGCACTCGCGGCGACGACCCCGATCCCTCTCGATCTCGCCATCGCTGGGCTCGAGGAGGTGTCCGACGTCTTCTTCGACCGCCAAGTCGCGCTCGATCGCACGCCGCCCCTGCCGACACCGATTGCGCTGGCGGCTTCCGATGCCGGCACTTACCTCCTCGGAGGAACGGGGCCACCGGGAGCGACGATCAACGGGTCAGCAGCCGACCTGTTGCTGTCTGTCTGGCGCCGCCCGCATGGCCCGATCCAACGGACCGGCGACCCGACCGTGCTCGCCGCCTACGACTCGGCAGCGTTGGTGCCCTGACCCGCCGGGTCACTACCGTTCGCCGAATGAGCGACGTGACGCCCGAGATCTCGACCGAAGACGCCGACGAACCCACCTTCCCAGCCCGGCTGTTCGAAGACGGGATGGCGTCGTGAGCGACGGGTCGGAACGAGCGCTCATCGAGGGAAATCCCGTCCTCGTCGTCATCGACATCCAGGGCGGCGCCAACAGCGGCGACGACCCGAGTGCGACAACTGCGATCCCGTTCATGGACGGCTACGACGAACGGATGGACCGCGCACCTGCGCTGATCGAGAGCGCCCGTGCGAACGGTGTGCCCGTCGTGTTCTTTCAGGAAGCGCACCGACGCGATCTCGTCGACTTCGGGCGAGAGCTCGACGGCGCAGAAGGCATCCACCTCCTCGAAGGCGACCCCGGCACCGAGGTCTCCCCCGCCGTCGGCATGCGGCCGGATGACTACTTCATCCGCAAGCGCCGCTACTCCTGCTTCTTCGGAACCGAGTTCGAGATCCTCTTGAAGGGGCTGAAGGCCGACACGCTGATTCTGATCGGCGGCCACACCGACGTGTGCGTGCACTACACGTTCGTCGACGGCCACCAACACGACTACTTCTGCCGTGTGGTCGAGGACTGCGTCGCCGGCTCGAGCCTTCGTGCCCATGACGGCGCACTCGAGGCGATGGAGTACCTCCAAACCGGAGCCCGCTGCACCTCGGCCGAGGTGACCGCCGCCTTCGACGCACTCGCTTCCGCGTAGCGACGAACTGGCACCCGCGTAGCGACGCACTGGCACCCGCGTAGCGACGCACTGGCTTCCGAGTAGCCGCTGGATTCTGGTCAAGGACCCCGGTCGAGCGCGCCGATGAAGTGACATGAGCCTCAACATGCTTGGCCGCCCAGCTCAGGCGGTCCCCGCCGATCCGAAGCAGCTCTTCGCCGCGGCGAATCGCGTCGTCGTGATCACCGGAGCCGGAATCTCCGCCGACGCCGGCCTGGCGACGTTCAGAGGCCCGACCGGCGTCGCTTCGAACGACGAGCTGGTCGAGCGGCTGTCGAGCCATCACCTCAAAGCCGACCGCGAGGACGTGCGGTCCTTCGTCAACGGCATCGTCGATGGGGCTGATCGCTCTGAACCAACCGTTGCCCACATCGCCCTCGCCGACTGGCAGCGATCGTTGCGAGCGACGGGAGGCGACCTCACGCTCGTCACCATGAACCTCGATGGGCTCCATCAGCGGGCGGGAGCTGACACGCTCGAGCTCCACGGCTCGGCTCGCCGGATCCGCTGCGAGGGCTGCGCACGCATCACGACCGGAACCTGGTCGGCTGCGCCGTGCGCATCGTGTGGCGCGAGCATGCGGGCCGACGTCGCCCTGTACGGCGAGCGGGTGATGGTCGAACCCGAGTGGCGTGTGAAGCGGGCCCTACCCGATGCCGACCTGCTGCTCGCGATTGGCACCTCGGTCGAGACCAGCACGATCGCCAACTGGGTTCGATTCTGTCGGCGGGACTACGGCGTTCCCACGTGTCTGTTCAGTCTCGATCCGTCGGTCTCTGCTGCCGCTCAGTTCGACCTCGTCGTCGATCGCCGAGCGAACGACCTGGTCGACTACATCCCAAACTGACCAGATCTCGAACTGACCCGATCCCGAGCTGACCAGCTATTCCCTCAGGCCAGCAGCCTGATCACCGCGAAGAATCTCCGGCGGCTCGAATGCGGTGACCGGCGGGCCCGCATCGTCAACCCGCTCGACCTCGACCAGGCAGCTGTGCGCCGTCGGGCCCTGGGCGAGCTTCGAGGTGCCTTTGTCGCGCGTCACGACGTTGGGATTGCCGTGTTTGCAGTCGCTCGCCATACCCGGTGTGGCCGGGTCGAACCACGCACCGGTCGACACCTGCATCACCCCTGAGCGCACGAGGTCGCTGACCGTCGCGACGCACAGACACGCGCCCCGATCGTTGAAGAGCCGGATCAAGTCACCGTCGGCGATGCCGCGAGCGGCGGCGTCGTCCGGATGGATCGTGGCGGGCTCCCGCCGCTCGCCGAACGGGTCGAGCCGCTTTGCCTCGCGGGAGACCGGACCGTGATCGAGCTGGCCGTGCAGTTTGCTCTGCGGCTGATTCGAGATGAGGTGGAGCTGCGTCCCAGCCGCCTCGTGACCGAGCCACTCACCCGGTTCGTACCAGGTCGGATGCCCGCCGCAATCGACGAGTCCGAACGATGCGATGGTCTCGGAGAAGATCTCGATACGCCCGCTCGGCGTCGCCAAGCGTTCACCTTCGGGATCGTTTCGGAACCGACCGAGCTTCGAGGGCTCGGCCGCCGGTTGCTTCGTCTCGAACCAGCGATCCCGTTCGAGGTCGGCGAGCGGCGGCAACTCGATGTCTCGTGCTGCACACAGCCGACGCGACTCGTCGTAGAGCCACTCCATCCACTGCCGCTCGGTTCGGCCTCCCGAGAACGCCTCGCCGACACCCATCAACTCGGCGATGCCGAGGAAGATCTCGTGGTCGTTCCGGGCCAGCCCAGGGGGCTCTACCGCCTTGTCCATTTTGACGACGAACGGGTCGAGCTGGGCGATGGCGATGTCTTCTCGCTCGAGCGACGTGGTGGCTGGTAAGACGATGTCGGCGTGCTTGGCGTGGGCGTTCCAGCACCATTCGTTGACGATGATCGTGTCGGGTCGTCGCCATGCCTCGACCATGCGATTCAGGTCTTGGTGGTGGTGGAACGGGTTGCCTCCCGCCCACCAGACGAGGCGAGCGTCCGGGTAGGTGTAGCGGCCACCGTCGTAGTCGAACTCGGTGCCTGGCTCGAGCAACATGTCGCTGAT
>CALLIQ010000473.1 GCA_938008925.1 uncultured Acidimicrobiales bacterium | reverse complement strand
CGCCATCTTCGATGCCGTGGTGAACCACCCGAAGGCGGGCGAAGCGGCCGACCGCTGCATGACGCTCCGGACCGCCATGGTGGAGTCGTGCGCGCTGCTCGACGACGGTCAGGCGGTGATCGTCAACAGCGACGTCAAACCCGAGCACGTGTTCGTCGGGCCACCGATGCGTCTCTACGACTGGGGTGATGCCGTGATTTCGCACCCACTGGCAAGAGTGGCCAGTCTGGCGAGGCTCGCTGAGCCGAGCGACGAAGAGGCGGCTGCGTTGCTCGAGCCGTGGGACATCGAACTCGGATCGGCGCGTGCTCGGGCGGGCATGGCGCTCGGAGCCCTGATCGGCGCCGACGTGTGGACGCGAGACATGCCGGGAGTCTTCGACCGTCACCCGGGCGCCTTGGGTCGAGCGGTCGCCCGCCTCGCCGACACGCTGCAACAGTCCGAATCACAGTGATCAGCCGTGTCGATGGCCGACGGCTTCGAGGTTCTCGAGGGTGCTGCGCAGCATTGCTTCAAGCTGACGGAGGTACGAACCGATCACATCGACATGAGTCGACACGTGAGTCTTGATCATGAAGCTCGCTGAGGCGCTGGCCCTTCGCGGTGAAGCCCAGAAGCGACTCGAGCAGTTGCGGGCGAGGATCGTGTCCTCGGCTCGTTTCCAAGAAGGAGAGGAGCCGGCCGAGGATGCGTCGGCACTTCTTTCTGAGGCGCAAGAGGTTCTCGACGAACTCGTTGCGTTGATCGCTCAGATCAATGTGACCAACTCTTCGAACAGCCTTCCAGACGGCACGACACTCACCGCTGCGCTTGCGAAGCGAGATGTACTCCGCCTGCAACATGGGCTACTCAGTGAAGTAGCCGACGCTGCGTCCGGCCAAGGGCGGCGGGCGCCTCGTCAGATGCGTTCAGAGCTTCGCCAGATCGCTGCCCTCGATGTGCCCGAGCTTCGTGGAGCCGCAGACGACGTGGCCCGGGAGCTTCGCGAGCTCGATTCGCGTATCCAGCAGCGGAACTGGGAGATCGATCTGATCGAATAGTCATGAGTCGGTAGCTGAGCGAGCGAAGCGAGCACACCCAACCAGCGTGGGTTACCGCTGGACCATTGAATGCGTTGGGGGCAGCGCGGGATCGCATCCCGATTCACGAAGCAGCCCAGCACTTCGCACACGTGATGGTGCACACAGCACTTCTACAACCATTGTGCTGATCGCTCGCCAGTGAGGGTGGGTTCGGGGACTCAAGTCAGTCGGGATGAGGAGCTTTCTCGAGCTCGGCTTCCAGCAGCAACAGAGCCGCGGTTGAGAAGGCGACCATGTTGGCGAGTCGGTCGTCGTCGCCGGTCAGAATGTTTTCAGCCGCTTCGGTCGGTCCGCTGACGGCGACCCAGGCGTGTCCCGGCGGATCGCCGTACGGGTTGCCGGACGGTCCCGTCGCTCCACCTTCGCCGATGCCCCACGTGGCTCGCAGGTGGACCCGGGTGGCTCGGGCGAGATGTGTCGCCCACGGTTCTGATGCGCCGCGCAGTTTGCGAGGCCGCTCGACCGGGCCGGTGAGCATGCCGTCGAGGGCGTTGCGGGTGTAGATGACGCTGCCGCCCAGGTAGTAGGCGGATGCCCCGGGAACGGCGAGCAAGGCAGCGGACACCAGGCCACCACCGCTGCCCTCGGCCACGGCGACGGTCTCGCCTCGTTCGCGCAACAGCGCCCCGCATCGGGCGCCGACATCGAGCAGTTCCTCGGGCAGCAGACTCATGGTGGGAACGTAGTGCACGCCGCCAACTTCTTTGCTGGCCGGGTGCGGGGTAGCGTCGTGCGAGAACGTCGTCGAGCGATCCCCGTTCGACACATGAAACCCAGGAGTCCCTGATGCGCGAAGCAGTCTTCGTTTCCTACGCCCGGACCGGTCTGGCGAAGGCTGGCCGTGGCGGCTTCAACATGACGCCCGCGATGAGCATGGCCGCTCACGCCATGAAGCACGCGGTCGCCAAGTCCGGCGTCGCACCCGAAGACGTCGAAGACGTCGCCCTCGGCAACGGCGCCCACGGCGCTGGCAACCTCGGTCGTCTCGCCGGCTTGCTCGCCGGCCTGCCGGTGAGCACCGGTGGCAACACCATTCAGCGTCACTGCTCGTCTGGCCTGAACTCGATCGCCGTCGCCGCGAACCACATCAAGGCCGACGGCGTCGACATCGCCGTCGCTGGTGGCGTCGAGTCGATCACCATGCCGAACCCGGGCATGGGTGGCGCGGAGAACATGGATCCGGCTCTGTCCGACCAGTACCCGGCCATCTACATGGCCATGATCGAGACCGCCGACATCGTCGCCGAGCGCTACAACGTCAGCCGCGAGTACCAGGACGAGTACTCCTACAACTCGCAGATGCGCATGGCCGCCGCTCAGGAGAACGGCTTCTTCGAGGACGAGATCGTCCCGATGGAGACCAAGATGAAGGTCGTCGATCGCGAGACCAAGGAAGAGTCGATCGTCGACTACACCGTGGATCGCGACGAGTGCAACCGCCCAACCACCACCCTCGAGGGTCTCGCCAAGCTCGGCCCCGTCCGTGGCGAGGGCAACTACATCACCGCCGGCAACGCCAGCCAGCTCTCCGATGGCGCCGCCGCCGTCGTGATGATGTCCGACGAAGAAGCCGCTCGCCGCAACATCGAGCCGATGGGTGCCTTCAAGGGCTGGGCCGTCGCCGGCTGTGAGCCCGACGAGATGGGCATCGGCCCGATCTACGCCGTGCCGAAGCTGCTGAAGCGTCACGGTCTCACCGTCGACGACATCGACATCTGGGAGCTCAACGAGGCGTTCGCCAGCCAGTGCCTCTACAGCCGTGACCAGCTCGGCATCGACCCCGAGAAGTACAACGTCAACGGTGGCTCGATCGCCATTGGTCACCCCTTCGGCATGACCGGCACCCGTTGCGCTGGCCACATCCTGCAGGAAGGCAAGCGTCGCAACGCCAAGTACGGCGTGGTCACGATGTGCATCGGTGGCGGACAGGGCGCCGCCGGCCTCATCGAGATCTTCTGATCCTGATCTGAAGTCACAACGGCACCCGCC
>CALLIQ010000472.1 GCA_938008925.1 uncultured Acidimicrobiales bacterium | reverse complement strand
GGCGGGGACCTCGACGAGGCGTCGATCGACGTCGATCGTGAACTCGAGAGATGGGTCGGCCTCGACGGCTTCCATCAGGCGCGTGACCAACTCGGCGGGCAGCACCACGGGAACGAGCCCGTTCTTGGTCGAGTTGTTGCGGAAGATGTCGCCGAAGCGGGGCGAGATCACCGCCGCGAACCCGTACTGCTGAATGGCCCAGACGGCGTGTTCGCGCGAGGAGCCAACCCCGAAGTTTGCCCCGGCCAGCAGCACGCTCGAGGCGGAGAACCGCTCATCGTTGAGGACGAAGCTCGGCTCGTCACGCCACTCGGAGAAGAGGCCCTTCTCGAAGCCGGTCCGTTCGACTTGCTTGAGCCAGTCGGACGGGATGATCTGATCGGTGTCGACGTCGGAGCGGTCGAGTGGGACCGCGGTGCCGGTGATGATGTTGACGGGTTCCATGGTGAAGCTTCTTTCTGGCCTGCGTGGCCGTGAACGTCTCCCGGAGGGAGCGTCAGTCCAGATCGTTCGGGGTGGCGAAGGTGCCGGCGATGGCGGTGGCGGCGGCGATGGCGGGGGAGACGAGATGGGTCCGACCGCCTCGACCCTGGCGGCCTTCGAAGTTGCGGTTGCTGGTGGATGCCGAGCGCTCACCGGGGGCGAGCTTGTCGGGGTTCATGGCGAGGCACATCGAGCAGCCGGGCTCGCGCCAGTCGAACCCGGCATCGATGAAGACCTGGTCGAGGCCTTCGGCGACGGCCTGGTCCTTCACTCGGAACGAGCCGGGGACGACGAGCGTGCGCATGCCGTCGGCGACGGTGCGCCCTCGTGCGACCTCGGCCGCTGCTCGGAGATCCTCGATGCGGGAGTTGGTGCACGAGCCGATGAAGACGGTGTCGACCTTGATCTCGGAGAACGGAGTGCCGGCCTCGAGGCCCATGTACTCGAGCGCACGGGAGGCGGCGTCGGCCTCGGCGGGATCGTCGAACGACGACGGATCCGGAACGACATCAGCGATCGGAGCGACCTGGCCGGGGTTCGTGCCCCACGACACCTGCGGCGTGATCGACGATCCGTCGATGACGATCTCGGTGTCGAAGGTCGCACCCTCGTCGGTGACGAGCGTCCGCCAGTCGGCGACGGCGGCATCCCATTCGTCGCCGGTGGGGGCGTGATCGCGGCCCTCGAGGTACTCGAAGGTCGTCTCGTCGGGAGCGATCATGCCGGCCTTGGCGCCCGCCTCGATCGACATGTTGCAGACCGTCATGCGCCCTTCCATCGACAAGCCTCGAATGGCTTCGCCCCGGTATTCGATGACGTGGCCGATGCCGCCACCCGTGCCGAGCACGCCGATGATTGCGAGCACCACGTCTTTGGCCGTCGTGCCCTCGGGCAGCGCGCCCTCGACCGTGACCGCCATGGTCTTCGGACGAAGCTGGGGGAGCGTCTGTGTGGCGAGGACGTGCTCGACCTCGCTCGTGCCGATGCCGAAGGCGAGTGCGCCGAAGGCTCCGTGGGTGGCGGTGTGCGAGTCGCCGCACACGACCGTCATGCCCGGCTGGGTCCGACCCTGTTCCGGGCCGATGACGTGGACGATGCCCTGGTTGGGATCACCCATCGGGTAGTTGGTGATGCCGAACTCGTCGGTGTTCTTGCGAAGCGTCTCGATCTGCTTCGCGCTGATCGGGTCCTCGATGGGCTTGTCGATGTCGGCGGTCGGGACGTTGTGGTCCTCGGTGGCGACGGTGAGGTCGGGGCGGCGAACCGTGCGGCCGTTGAGCCTGAGTCCGTCGAACGCTTGGGGCGAGGTGACCTCGTGCACGAGATGGAGGTCGATGTAGAGCAGGCTCGGCTCACCGGCTTCGCCGTCGACGACGAGATGCCGTTCCCACAGCTTGTCGGCCATCGTTTTGGGTGCAGACATGTACGGCTCCAGTTGGGAGAGCGGGGTTGACGATCCCCCGTGTTGACTATCTCATATATTGAGACAATCATCTCAAGTAATGGATGACAGGGTACGCACCGGCGACGGGGGAAGCAATACCAGCCGAGGGAGCACCGGTCGAGAAAGCACCGGTCGAGACGATCGAGAAAGCAAGGTCGGCGTCATCGACAAGTCGATGCTGGTCCTGGACGCGATCGCAGCGGGGAGTCGGACGTTGGCCGATCTCGTGGCGTCGACCGGACTCAGCCGCGCCACCGCTCATCGCCTCGCCGCTGCGCTCGAGGTTCATGGGCTGGTCCGCCGAGCCGACGACGGCAGCTACGCCCTCGGATCGAGACTCTGGGTGCTCGGCCAACAGGTCGAAGGCCCCGCCGCACTCGCAGACCTCGGCCAGCCCCTGCTCGACGAGCTCCGGAATCAGACCGGCGAGTCGAGTCAGCTCTTCGTTGTCGATGGCGGCATGCGACTGTGCGTCGCAGCGGCTGAGTCTTCCCACGGCCTGCGCACGATCGTGCCCATCGGGAGCCGACTGCCGCTCGATCTCGGCTCGGGTGGTGCTGCGCTTCGGGGAGGCGTCGAGGGCGGAGCCTGGGTCGAGTCGGTCGGCGAGCGCGAGGCGGGCGTTGCGTCGGTCAGCGCTCCGGTGCTGGGCGCCGACGGTGACGTGGTCGCCGCCGTGTCGGTCAGCGGCCCGATCGATCGACTCTCCACCAACCCGGGAACGCGGCATGGGGCGGCTGTCGTCGAGGCGGCCGCCCGACTCGGCGACCAGCTGGTCTCGTCCCGCCTCGACCGCTGACTCACGCTCTGTCCGAACAGCCTGCTGCCACACCGCCCTTCATCCCCGAGCCCTTCCCGTTCTGGAGATCGTGCGCGCCCCGCCGCTCGTTCTGGAGACGAATCGCGCTGTCGAGAGCGCGCCTGATCTCCAGAACGGGAAGCGGAGCGCGCCTGGTCTCCAGACGGAGGAGGGCGGGGGCGTGGGCGGGAGAGAGGGCGGGGCGTTGAAGAGGGTGGGGTGGGAGAAGGCGACTCG
>CALLIQ010000471.1 GCA_938008925.1 uncultured Acidimicrobiales bacterium | reverse complement strand
GGCCTCGACCCCGACGGATGCGCCGACGCAGTCGCCGAGGTGGCCGACAAGCTCGGCCTCTCACCGACCATCGCCTATGTCAACGGCGACGATCTCCTGCCCCGGGTCGAAGAGCTCGCTGCCGCCGGTGCGCTCAATCCGTTCGGGTCTCCCGGGTCGCCGAACGGTGATCTCGGTGACCTGTCGAACTACGTGACAGCCAACGCCTATCTGGGCTGCTTCGGCATCGTCGACGCGCTCACCCGCGGCGCCGACATCGTCGTCACCGGCCGGGTCACCGACGCCGCCGTCGTGTGCGGCCCTGCGGCCTGGCATCACGGCTGGCAACGGACCGATTTCGACCAGCTCGCGGGCGGCGTGGTCGCTGGGCACCTCATCGAGTGCAGCGCTCAGGTCACCGGCGGCAACTACTCGTTCTTCACCGAGATCGACGGGCACGACGACCCGGTGCGGTCCCGATTCGGGTTCCCGTGGGCCGACATCGCGGCCGACGGGTCGAGCGTGATCGGCAAGCACGAGGGCACCGGGGGAGCGGTCAACGTCGGCACGGTCACGTCCCAGCTCCTCTATGAGATCGGCGGCCCCGAGTATCTCGGCCCCGACGTCACGGCCCGCTTCGACACCGTCGAGCTGGCCGAGATCGCACCCGACCGGGTGCAGGTGTCCGGCGTGCGCGGCCAAGCACCGCCGGCGACGCTGAAGGTCGCGATGAATGAGCTCGGCGGCTACCGCAACTCCTTCACCGTCGCGCTCACGGGCCTCGACATCGAGGAGAAGGCGGCCTTCGCCGAGGCCGCATTCTGGGAGGCGTGCCCATACGGCCCCGACGACTTCGCCTCCATCACCAGCCGGGTCGTCCGGACCGACAAGGCCGACCCGTCGACCCAGGAAGAGGCCACGGCGATCTGGCGGGTGACGGTCAAGGACCCGGACGAGCGCAAGGTCGGCCGTGCCTTCGCCGACGCCATGGTGCACACCGCACTCGGCTGCATCCCCGGCATGTACGGGCTCGGCGGCGGCCCGTCTGCCGCCTCGCCGTACGGCGTGTACCGCCCGGCAACGGTTCCCAGCGAACTGGTTCCGGCATACGTCCACATCCTCGCTGGCGGCGCGGGCGATGGCCCAGCGACCTTCGAGGTTCCGAGCGTCGCCCCGATCGGCGAGCCGTTGGCGGTCGAACTGGTGGAGGCAGAGCCGGCGGAGGGAGGCGACGTCGCCGCGACGGGAGCGGCCACTCTGGCTCCGCTCGGCACGATCGTCGGCACTCGCTCGGGTGACAAAGGCGGCGATGCCAATCTCGGTGTCTACGCCCGGCCCGGTGGCGTTCCCGGTGGCGCCGACGCCGATGCGGTCTGGGCCTGGATCGATGCCGAACTCACCATCGATCGTCTTCGCACGCTCCTCCCCGAGGTCGCCGATCTCCCGATCGACCGGTACCGATTCCCGGCCATCCGCTCGCTCAACTTCGTCGTCCGGGGTCTTCTCGACGAGGGGGTGGCCGCGTCGACCCGTCAAGACGCGCAAGCGAAGGCCTTCGGCGAATGGCTGCGCTCCCGGCTCGTCGACCTGCCAGTCGAACTGCTCACGCTCGAATCTCAGAAGGGTTCATCATCATGAAGAACGACCTCACCGACATGTTCGGGATCGACGTCCCGATCTTCGCGTTCACGCACTGCCGCGACGTCGTCGTCGCGGTCTCGAAGGCCGGTGGCCTCGGCGTGCTCGGCGCGGCCGGTCATTCCGAACGTGGCCTCGAGATCGACCTCGCGTGGATCGAGGACGAGCTCAAGGGCCAACATCCGTACGGCGTCGACGTGATCGTTCCCGCAAAGTACGCCGGTTCCGACGAGGGTGGCCTCAAGGTGTCCGACCTACAGGCGATGATCCCGCAAGCCCACCGGGACTATCTCGACGACATCCTCGAGCGATACGACGTCCCGCCGTTGCCCGAAGACGACGCGAGCCGCGGACAGTTCGGGATGGACGACGACGCCGCGGCTCCGATGTCGGCCGACCAGGTCGGCCCGCAGCTCGAGATCGCGTTGGCCCACGATCCGTCGATCATCGTCAACGCCCTCGGTCCGCCCCCCGGCTTCATGGTCGACAAATGCAAGGCCGCCGGTAAGAAGATCGGCGCCCTCGCCGGGAAGGCCCAGCACGCGGAACGGCACGTCAACGCGGGGGTCGACGTGATCATCGCCCAGGGGTCCGAAGCGGGAGGCCACACCGGCGAGATCGGCACGATGGTGCTCATCCCCGAGATCGTCGACGCCGTCGGCTCGACCCCGGTGCTCGGCGCTGGCGGCATCGGTCGAGGCAAACAGATGGCTGCCTCGATGGCGCTCGGTGCGCAGGGTGTGTGGTGCGGATCGGTCTGGCTCACGACCGAGGAGGCCGAGACCCATCCGGTCGTGAAGGAGAAGTTCCTCGCGGCCACCAGCTCCGACACGATTCGCTCACGCTCCCGGACCGGCAAGCACGCTCGCCAGCTGAAGTCGGCATGGACCGACGAGTGGGAGAACCCCGAGACGCCGATGCCTCTCGGGATGCCGATGCAGCCCGTGCTCATCAACGACGCGATCACTCGCATCAACCGGGCCGCGCACACCGAGGGGTCGGGTGCCGAGAAGCTGGCGAACTACTTCGTCGGTCAGATCGTCGGCAACATGAACGCCTCGAAGTCGGCCAGTCAGGTCGTCTACGACATGATCGACGAGTTCATCGAGGCGACCCAGAGCCTCGCCCGCCAACTCGAGGTCTGACACGCGTGAAGTAACGTCGGCCTCGTGGCGTGGACCTGCCCAGACTGCAAACGAAGCTTCGGTGCGAAGGGTCGCAATCACACCTGCAAGCCGGGCCTGACACTCGACGAGTACTTCGCGAACGCTCGGCCCGAAGCCAGGCCGATCTTCGAAGCGATCAACGCGCACCTCGAAACCCTCGAGGGTGACCTCATCGTCGATCCGCTCGACAAGAAGATCCTGTTCAAGAACGGGCCGACCATCGCGATCATGGACTCGATGACGAAGTGGGTCGCACTGGGCTTCACCCTTCGTCGCAAGGTGTCGAGCAAGCGGTTTTCCCGCAAGGTGATCGACTACCAGGGCAAGTACTACCACGTCGCCAACTTGACCGATCCGGAACAGGTGGACGACGAGCTGCTGGAGTGGCTGACCGAGGCGTTCTACAAGGGAGAGATGCCGGCGGAGGGCGCCGACCCGATGGTCCCCGATGACATCGACGAGGATTTCCTCGGCGGCTGGGACTGACGAGGATTACTGGCCGGAACGTCGAGCGAAGAAGGTGCCGTGCGGCAGTTGTCGCTCGTTCGGCGTTGGCTGGCGGACGATGCGGACCTCTTCGACGAAGCCGGCGGCGTTCAGCGATGTCGCCATGGAGCCGACGTCGTGCTCGAAGGCGGTGGTCACGGCGTGGTCGAACGGTCTGCCGTGGGTCGTCGGTTGCTCGGCGCCGAAGAACGAGAGGAACAACACGCCACCCGGAGCCAGCACGCGAGCGAACTCCTCGAGCGTCGACGGCACGAGTTCCGCTGGCGTGTGGATGATCGAGTGCTTCGACACCACGGCGCGCAGCGATCCGTCGTCGACGTCGAGCGAGGCGAGCTGGCCCATCTCGAAGCGAATCGCGGGGTGCGCGGAGCGAGCGATCTCGAGGAGCGCTGGCGAGTTGTCGATGCCGAACACGTCGAGGCCGAGCCCGGCGAGATATGCGGTGACGTGCCCGGGGCCGCAACCGACGTCGGCGACCGGGCCGCGCTGGGGGTCGCCGACACGGTGGGCGAAGGCGTCGAGGGCGGACCGAACGATCGATGGGTGCGTCATCTCGAGCGCGACGTGGTCTCGGTAGACCGCTGCCATCTCGTCGTACCGCTCACGTGCGGTCGACTCCGCTTCCGCCTGATCCATCGCTCTCCCCCCGACTTCGGTGCCCCGAGGCATGCCCCGACGGCGCCGGTGCGACGCGTAGTGTGACACGGTGCCAGACGTGCGCGCTGCGACCTCGGGCGAGCTCGGTGACTATGTCGCCGTGCTCCGCCGGCGATGGGTCTGGCTCGTGCTGCCCCTGCTCGCGATCCCGCTGCTCATCGGCGTCGTCACCGCGACGCGCCCCGACGTGTTCGTCGCGTCGTCGAGCGTGCTGTTGAAGACGACGGCTGCCCAGGAAGCCGTCGACGACACGGCCACCAACACCGGCATTCTCGACCGATCGCTCGAGAACGAGATCAGCCTCGCATTGAGCGACACCGCTCGAACGGCGGTCGCCGACCGCCTCGGCGTCGGCGTCGACGATCTGCCCCAGACCGCCGTCACCCGCGATGGACGAGCCGACGTCCTCACCTTCACGGTGCGGGAACGGACACCCGAGGCAGCGGCCGCGGCGGCCAACGTCTGGGCCGAGACCTTCGTCGAGCTCAAACAGGTCGAGGCCGAACAGTCGATCACCGGCGCTGTCGATCGTCTCACCTCGCGCCTCGATGAGGCACGAGAACGCCGCTCGATGACGAACGACGAGAGTGAACAGGCCGTCATCGACGCGCAGATCTCGTCCCTGACCGATTCGATCATCGCCCTCGAACTGAGCGGTGAGCTGGCCCTCAGCGGTACCGCCCGTGTGATCACGGTGGCCAACCCGCCGCAGTCCCGGTCCAACGCACCGGTTGGTCGAAACGTCGCCCTCGCCGCCGTGGCTGGCGCATTGCTCGGCGTCGCGACGGCTCTTGCGGCGGAGAGTCTCGACCGAACGATTTCGTCCGAAGCGGATCTGGAACGCATGGGGGTGATCAATCTCGGTTCCGTTCCCGCACCTCGCCGCGGTGATCCGGAGACACCGCTCGAGACGATGACGGTCGACCACCCCGACAGCCGATTTGCCGACGCGTATCAAAAGGTCCGGACGGCCATCGACTTCGCCGCGGTCGGTATCGACCTGCGGAGCCTCGCGATCACCAGTGCCAATCGGGCCGAGGGCAAGACGACGAGTTCGGTGAACCTGGCCATCGCCATGGCGTCGGCGGGCAAGCGTGTCGTACTGGCCGACTGTGACCTCCGTCGGCCTCGGATCGACAAGCTGTTCTCGCTGTCGCGCACGCCAGGCCTGGCCGACAGCGTCTTGAGCAACGTGCCGCTCGTCGATGTCGCAGCCCCGATCGCCGATGGTCCTCGCGACCTGGTCATCATCCCTTCGGGCACGTTGCCTCCGAACCCGGCCAGCCTGATTTCGTCCGCGCCGTTCGCCAAGCTCGTCGCCGAGCTGCGCGAAGAGGCCGACCTGGCGATCTTCGACACCCCGCCGGTCCTCCCCGTTGCGGATGCGCTGGCGCTGTCTCCTCAAGTCGATGCGGTCGTGATCGTCGTCGAGGCCCGCAGGACCACTCGTCCGGAGATCGATCGCACGGTCGATCTGCTGGCCAAGGCGGGCGCCACGGTTCTCGGCGCGGTCCTCGTCGGTGTGAAGGCATCGGCGGGCTACGGCTACCGCTACGACAAGGCAAACGACGACGGCGGGGACGACCCGCTGGATTCGAGCGCCCAGGTCCGGCCTTCTTCGGGCGCCTGACGTGATGCTCGCGGTGCGAGCTCGGGCCCTCGCCGCCGGTGCGACAGTCGGCACCCTGCCGATGATCTGGGCGACCGTCATCTCCTCGGGTGGCCTCAGCCTGCGCCCGTCCCACGTCTTCGGGATGCTCACGCTCGGGCTGGTCGCCGCCTCCGGTGAGCGCGCCAAACTCCCGATGCGCTCAGTCGTGCTCGCGTCGTTGGTCGCCGGGTTGGTCGTTCTGGGCGTCGCCGCCAATGCCGCGTGGTTCGATTCCGGTTTCTGGCCGCTGTCCGAAGTCGTTCGCTTCGGGGTCAACATCGCCATCGGACTCGCGGTCGCTGCGGTGGTGACCGACCTCGACGATGTCGACGCTCGCCGGTTCACGATCGGTGCCTGTGGTGGTCTGTTCGTCGCGCTCGGCGTGTGGGGCATGGCGCTGGCGGCCAGCCCGATCGGCCTCGGAGGGCTGCTCGCGGCCGCTGGCCGTGGCGACACCCGAGCGGTGTTGTTCGACGCTCATCTGCCGGCCATCCGGTCTCTCCAGGGCGCCGAGGTGTTGCTGGGGGCTCGGCACGGGGCCATCTTCGGCTTCATCACCGCCGCTGCGTTCATTCTCGTCGTTCGCGGGATGTCCGACCGCCGAGAGACCGGTACGGGTGTCACCGACGAACCGGATCGGGTCCCCGACCTCTTGTCGTTCGCCGCATCGGTCGCGTCCGTTGCCGTCGTCATCGTGACGGTGCTCAGCCTCAGCCGGTCGGGGATTCTCGCGCTCGTGCTCGGTGCGGTCGTGTGGCTGGCCGTCAAACGGCACGACCTCCTCTGGAACGCGTGGGTGTACGTCGGCGGTGCGGCACTCGTCGCCGTCGGCGTCACGTCGCTGGCGGGCGGCCTCAACGAGCGTCTGTTTCAGGACACCGATTCGCTCTCATCACGTCAGGTCAATGTGAGCGAGGTGCTCGAGTCGGACTGGACCGTGTTCGGATCGCCTCGGCTCGCCGCGGACGTCGACTCTCCACACAACATGGTGATCGAGTTCGCCGCCGCTGGCGGGATCCCGACGCTCGTCGGTGCCATCGTGATCGTCGCCGTCGTCGGTCTCGGCCTCATCACGGCCTCGCGCCGGTCGCCGGCCGTCACGATGTTGGCGATCGTCGTGATCGTCCGGCTGCTGTCCGCCGCTCGCGGCAGTCTCGACACCGCCGGCGTCGTCGCGCTGTTGTCGTTCGTCGCCCTCGATCAGTTGGCGACGGCGAGCACGTCTTGGAGTTCAGATGCCAGCGCCTCGGTCGGAGAGACCGCCTCGCCGACCCGCCCGTTGTCGGTCAGCGCGCACAGCGTGTAGCCGAGGTCGACGAGCAGACGCATCGCCTCCCCATCGGAGTGTCGAACCTCCATGAACACGGGAGGGCGAGCCCCGCTCGAGGCATTGTTGGAGGCATCGAGCGTGGCGCCCAGACCGCGGATGACGGCCGCTTCGAGGCCCTCCACGTCGATCTTCACCGCCGCGATCTCGTCTGAGAGAGCGTCGAGGCGCATGACGGGAACGGTGTGCGTGGTGGTCGCCATCGCGCCGCCATAGCGGCCTTCGAGCTCGCCGACTCGATGGTCGAGGAAGGCGGGGTCGAGCGTTGCGCCGCCCGTGTTCTGGCTGCCGTGAAAGGTCGGCACCGTCAGCTCGACGAATCCGGCCTCGTCGCCGGCCGCGGTCATGACGTAGCGGATCGCTGGGTCACGCCGTGCCAGTTTGCGGAGTGACGGCTGGAGATCGGGATTGGCCTCGACGCAGAGCACGGTCCTGTCGGGGCGGTGGTGACGGATGGCGAGCGCGCTCTGGCCGTAGTTGGCGCCGACATCGAGAATCACGCCCGGCCGAAGGTCCATCTCGGCGAGCCACCGGTACTTGTCTTCTCGAATGACACCGCGGATCGGGTCGATGTGGTGGAGTCGTGTCTCGTTCCAGCGCCGGGTGACGCTGTCGGAGCGGTAGATCGCTCGCTTGAGGGTGGTCATCGTCGGGCTCCTGGCTGGACGAGGGCGGGCGCGGTGCCGGTCGGTGCGTAGAACCGCACGAGCGGTTCGATCAGGTCGGGGGCGAACGATCGAAGGGCGGTCGCGACGTCAGCGTCGCTGAGTGCGGCCTGGAGGTCCGCATCAGCCGCAGGGCCGTCTCCGTACTTGCGTTCTGAGGCCGGCCGGATCACGCGCTCGACCCGCGCGATCTGTGCCTTGTGGTAGCGACGCACGAGTGTGTCGGCGAGGTCGGCGTGATCGCCGAAACCGACGTGATCGAAGATGCGCACGAGCTCTGACTGTGAGCGTGTCGGGTGGGTGAGGTCCTCGAAGCGCGTGACGAGCACGTGATCGTCGATCGTCGACCGCTCGATCCAGCTCGCTGCGATCAGAAGCGACTCGCGAAAGCCGTCGTCGAGTGAGGCTCGGAAGACCTCGAGCGGCGTCGCCCCGTCGTCGATGAGCGCCATGAGTCCCGTTCGGCGGGCATCGACGTCATCGTTGCTCGGATGATTGGCGACGTTCGTGCGCAGCCACGATCGGGCGAGGTCGACGGGCTCGCGAACGACGGCGAAGACCCGGTGATGGTCGTCGATGAGATCGGTACCGGCATCGATGTACGTGGGCGTCAACAGCGTGCTCTCCGTGAGCATCGAGCCGTGTAGCCCCGACGCGCCGGCACTACCGCGCACGTACGCGGCTCGGTAGCCGGTGGCTCGCATGAGCTGCGGGTCGGAGAAGACCATCCGAACCCACTGGCTGGCCGTCTTCCACCCGGCCACGTGCACGATCGTCGGCTGCCCCTCGACGGCAGACCCGGCGTTCAGCGCTCGCCGCACCCGGTATTCGGTCTCCAGTGGGAACCAACGACGAAACGAACTCACGACGCCACTCGCCGATCGTCGACTGGCTCGGTCGATGCACCGGCGTTTCCGCGGTCGAACGAAACGGTCGCGTTGGCCGCACACACGTCGGCCAGGGTCGACCGCACGACGTCGACGGCGTCGTTCCACGACGAGAGACGGGCGTGCGAGGTCGGTGGCTCCTCGCCACATGCCTCGACGAGCAGTTCTGCCGCAGCCGTCGTGTCGCCGGGACGGGCCATCGGGTAGTCGGGGCCGGCGATCTCGCGTAGCGGTGGGAGTTCGAATGCGACCACGGGGATGCCGAGATGCAGGCCCTCGGCCATCGGGAGTCCGTAGCCCTCGTGCGACGACAGGAACAAGATCGCCGTCGCCGTTGCGAACGTCGTCTCGAATTCGGCCTGGGGGAGCGGGCCCCGCAACGTGATCTCGCCGGTGTCGACCTCGGGGACCGTCGTGGTCAGCCGATCCCGGACCGAGTCGGGTACGCCGAGTACGACGAGATCGGGCACGGTGGGATCCATCCGTCTCGCCTGGCGCCATGCATCGATCGCCACTTTCGCTGGCTTGTTCGCCCGATGGCACAGTGCGACGACTGGACCGCGAGGAGCGCCACCCGATGCGGACGTGTGCGCCGTTGTGCTCGCCGGTACGGCGTGGTCCGAGCCCAACGGAATCACGACTGCGTCGCGACCCAGGGAGCGACGGACCGACTTGCGGGTGTCATTCGAGATGGCGAACACCACATCGGCGCGCCGGATGCCGGCGCCCCAGGCTGCCGATCGATAGAGACGTTGCCCGACCGAGAACCGTTCCGGTTCGACGACGTGTCGGTAGTCGCACACGACGACGCCGACGACGATGCCCGGGGGGACCCGAAGTGGCACGGTTGGGTTGATCGACAGGTAGAAGTCGAGCGGGCCGTCGGCGCGGAACGCTCGGCGGGGTCGAGCGAGGTGTTCGGTCGTTCGTGCGAGCGTGCCGACATCGCTCGACGCTGGCCGCCACGTCGTGATCTGGTCGTCGACGTGGCGTTCGGGCCACCGAGCCATCAATTGGTCGGCAACCACCATCGGGCCGGTCGGGCGGCCACTGAACGCGGACGAATCGACGATGCCGCGCAAGGAGGAACCGGAGGTCATGTCCCGAGGTCTCGCAGGTAAGGCAGCAGCGATGCTCGTTCGCGAGGCACCAGCTCGGGGTCGAGCGTGACGGGTTGTTTCTCGATGCCGCTGGCTCCGACCCGGTCGAAGAGCGCGCTTCGTCGTGTCCCCGGGTTGTGGAGCATGGCGGCGCCGCCGTAGGTCAGGGTGGCGACACAGGCGTGCACGCGGTCGGTCAGCGTCAGTTCACTGTTGGCATAGACCGTCAGGTACGTCCACGGCTCGTCGGAGGCGACGGCGTTCGGCCGCAGATAGATCTTGAACGGGAGATGCGGGTTCGTCCGGTGCTCGGGGCGCACGATCTCGTGTCCGGCGATGCTCGACGGGTACGGGCGCCGATCGAAGGCTGCCGCGATGTACGCATGCGCCTTCGACCGGTCGGCCAACGCCTCGATGCGGCTCGGGTAGGTCGGTGAGAAGCGCTGATCGCCGATGAGGATCGGGCCACCGTCGTCCGGTGTGAGATCGGGCTCGGGATAGTGGTCGAAGTTGAACGTGCAGTACGGAGCCGCGTCGAGCGGGATCGGGTCGATGGCGTCCGGCAGGAAGAACGCTGAGTCGATGCCGCTCCGGACGTCGGGTACGAACGGAGCGATCCGCTCGGCGGTGACGTCGTCTCGAGTGGAGAAGAACAGCGGCGGGCACTCGGCGACGACCGAGGCGAACACGTCGAGCTCGGTCTGGCTGTACTTGCGCATCGCGCCGGACAGCACGCCCCATGCGACACCGCGCCGCTGCAGTGTGCGAAGCGTCGGCAGCCAGATGTTCGCGAAGTTCTTGGTGAGAACCGGTCCTTGCACAACGACGCAATCGACGTCGAGCTTGTCGATGACGTTCCAGGCGCGAACGAAGTTGCCCCGCTTCTCGTTGCGGAAGGTCCAGTAGGCCGGTTGGTCCTGGATGAACCGAACGTCGTGGCCGGCTGCCTCGAGGCAGGCCTTGCCGCCGAGGTT
>CALLIQ010000470.1 GCA_938008925.1 uncultured Acidimicrobiales bacterium | reverse complement strand
GTGGTGGCACGACGAGCTGTGGTTCATCGACTTCCCCCAAGCGCTCGACCTCGCCGCCAACCCGCAAGGACTCAACTACCTGCACCGCGACGTCGAGAACGCCTGTGCGTGGTTCGCCCAACGCGGCCTCGAGCGGGACCCGGAGGTGCTCTTCGCCGAGCTTCTCGTTCACCTGTGATGAGAAGCCGGCACCCGACTCACCCGCTGGGGTCAGCCGTTGCGACGTGAGAACCGCGCTCCCCGACGAATGAAGTCCTCGGAGTGCGCCTTGTGCTGCTCTTCGTCCCATGCCACCTGACGCAACATGTCGCCGACGGTCACGTGCCAGCCGTAGTCGCCCCGATAGGCCGACTCCCACGGGGTCTCGTCGAACTCGGGGTGTTCGTCGACGAAGGCGGCGTACTGACGCATGGCGTGGTCTTCGAAGTCGCTGTTCAGCTTGTATGACCACTTGGGGCGGACCGCATAGAGCAGCCAGGAGAGGTGGTAGTAGATGACCGACAGGAGCTGAGGGAAGACGCGGTCGAAGAACCAACGGCGGCGGTAGCCGGCCTTCTCGCAGATCTCCTCCATGATCAGCAGGTGCCAGAACTCGTTGTCCTGCTCGTCGCGGGCGAGGAGGACACGGTCTTGGATTTTGCGGTCGAACTCGTGATCGCGATGGTTCTGGGTCTGGGCGATGTGGCCGACGTGCTCCCATGCCATGTAGGGCACTCGGGCGACGAGCTCGACGAAGGCGAAGAACTCGAAACTGCGGCCTTGGGGAAACACCTTGCCCGCCGTCCAAAAGAGCAGCCGAGCCGGGATGCCGTATTGGTAGGTCGGCATGGCCAGGTAGCGGGCTTGGTGCTCTCGAAGCTCGGCCGGCGACTGCGGAATGGCGAAGCACGACTCGTAGCTGGTGGGCGCTTCCGGTCGCTCGGTCGATGCTGGCGTGCGCTCGGGCGCGATGAGTGGAGCGGGCGGATTCACGGTGTGGGACACGAGGTCTCCTCGTCGATACGGGGGGTGAACGCGGACGGGGCCGCAACACCTGTCAGCCTGTGCGCTGGGACCGCTGCCGGACAGGGACCAAGGTCCCGCCAGCGACCATGCGTCATGACCGAATGCTCAAGACCGAGACTGAGCATGACGATGGTCACAATCAACCGTTGCTACTCGGGAGTAACTTCGACTACGGTTGGGTTACTCACGAGTAACTTACGTTGCAACGGACACGCCGGAGCCCCCACCCGGCCAGACGCCAGGAGAATCCCATGACCGAGCTCTCGTTCCAGCTCAACGAAGACCAGCTCCAGCTCCAGAAGTGGATTCACGATTTCGCCGAGAACTCGATGCGGCCCATCGCCGAAGAGTGGGACGAACGCGAAGAGTTCCCGTTCCCCTTCGTCGAGGAGGCCGCCCAGATCGGCCTCTACGGCTGGGAGTTCATGGCCGAGATCATGATGAACGACAAGACCGGCCTGTCGACGCCCGTTGCGCTCGAGGAGCTGTTCTGGGGCGATGCCGGACTCGGCATGGCCATCATGGGCACCGGACTCGCCGCCGCCGGCATCGCTGCGAGCGGCACCACCGAACAGATGATGGAGTGGGTCCCGCAGTGCTACGGCACGGCCGACAAGATCGCGCTCGGCGCCTTCTGCGCTTCTGAGCCCGACGCCGGTTCCGACGTCGGCGGCTATCGCCTCCGGGCCAAGTACGACGAGGCCACCGACGAGTGGGTCCTCAACGGCACCAAGGCCTGGATCACCAACGGCGGCATCGCCGACATCCACGTCGTTGTCGCCGTGGTCGAGCCCGAGTTCAAGTCGAAGGGCCACGCCAGCTTCGTGATCCCGCCGAACACCCCCGGCCTCAGCCAGGGCCAGAAGTACAAGAAGCACGGCATCAAGGCCAGCCACACCGCCGAGGTCGTCCTCGACGACGTGCGGGTCCCCGGCCACTGCCTCCTCGGCGGCAAGGAGAAGCTCGACGAGCGCCTCGCCCGAGTGCGCGAAGGCAAGTCGGGCAACTCACAGGCCGCCATGCAGACCTTCGAGGCCACCCGCCCCGCCGTCGCCGCCCAGGCGCTCGGCATCGCCCGGGCCGCCTATGAGTACTCGCTCGACTACGCCAAAGAGCGCAAGGCCTTCGGCCGGGCGATCATCGAGAACCAGTCGATCGCCTTCATGCTGGCCGACATCGCCACCGAGATCGAGGCCGCTCGCCTCCTCACCTGGCGTGCCGCTCAGCTCGGCAAGACCAAGGGCTTCAAGAACGCCGAAGGCTCCATGGCCAAGCTCAAGGCCGGCCGCATCGCCGTCCACTCCACCGAGCGAGCCATCCAGATCCTCGGCGGCTACGGCTACACCCGCGAGTACCCGGTGGAACGCTGGCATCGCGACGCCAAGATCCACGACATCTTCGAAGGCACCGAGCAGATCCAGCAGCTGGTGATCAGCCGGGCGATCTCGGGTCTGCGCATCGAATAGTCGCGCAGGGATTCATGGCTTCTGCGGGATCCTGGCGTCGAGGTTGGCGATTGGCCGATTGATGGGCTCGACGTTGTCGCGCTCTGGATGCACCGCCATGCGGAAGACTGCCTGTTGGTGGACTGCTAGTCGGTCGACGACGCTGCGATCGCGACCATCCATGGGCGGTCGATCGGTCGGATCGTCCAGAGGAAGGCCCCCCACCACTCGCGGCC
>CALLIQ010000469.1 GCA_938008925.1 uncultured Acidimicrobiales bacterium | reverse complement strand
ATCCAGTCGTGCCCGGACTCGACCAGGCCGACCTCTCACCGTGGAGTGAGCTGCGGTTGGTCGAACGCATTGCGGAGGGCAACCGAAACGAGGTGTGGCGGGCAGAGCTCGACGGCCGAGCGGTGGCCGTCCGTCGGTCTCGCCGCTCCGCAGCGTCACTGAAGTGGGAACTCGATCTGATCGACCGACTCGACGCTACGGGGTTCGTGGTCGCCAGCATCGAACCGACCGCCACCGGTCAGCGCAGCGTCGAGGGCGTCGTGGTCCAGCGGTGGCTCGACGGGCATCCGCCCTCGACCGAGGCGGATTGGGTGCTGGTGGCCGCCACCCTGCACCGGCTCCACGCGCTTCGGCCGCTCCCCGAGCAACGTCCCGGCTGCGTCTCGGTCGCCGACCTCAGGCGCGATTCCCGGAGTGTGGATGCGGACATGTCCGCGCTCCCCGACGATGTCTGTGCCGAGCTCCTCGACGTGTTCCGGCAGTACGCGTCGGCACCGACCTGTCTCATTCACGGTGACCCGAACCCGTCGAACATCCGGATCAGCGACGGGGTCGTCAGCCTGCTGGACTTCGACGAGAGTCGCATCGACATCGCCGACCACGACCTGTCTGAACTCGGCACATCGGTGCTCGACGGGGACCGGCAGCGGGCAGCGACGCGACTGAGCAACGCCTGGGAAACGGCGAATGCCTGGGTGGCCGAGCCCGACTACGCCCGGCAACGCCTCGAAGCCCTTCGCCGGCGGGCCGACTGACGGGCTGACTGACTGAGTGACTGAGCACCACCTCGCCCCGTGCGGCGAGAGAGGGGTTCGGAGCGTCGTGCTAGCTTCCGCGGCGATGAGTTCTTCCAGCAACGACACCCTCGACATCACCCTTCGCAGCGCCGTCGATCAGGCCGCTGCCGTCCGTACCGGCGAGATCTCTGCCGTCGAGCTACTCGACGCGACGCTGGCCCGCTACGAACGGTTCAACCCGACGCTCAACGCCGTGATCACGACCCAGCTCGACGTCGCCCGGGAGCGCGCCGTGGCTGCCGACGATGCGACAGCGAAGGGCGAGTCGTGGGGACCGCTACACGGCGTACCGATGACGATCAAGGAAGCCTGGGACTGGGTCGGCTCGCCCTCCACATCGGGCTATCCCGAGCGGGCCGATTGGCGTCCCGAACAGAACTCGATCCCCATCGAGCGGCTGTTGGGCGCTGGTGCGGTGATCTACGGCAAGACCAACCTGCCTGTCTCGATGGCCGACTGGCAGACGTTCAACCCCGTCTACGGAACGACCTCCAACCCCTGGAACCCCGACGACGTCGAGGGCGGCCTGACCCCCGGCGGTTCATCGGGCGGCGCGGCATCTGCGCTGGCATCGGGCATGACCTCGCTCGAGCTCGGCAGCGACATCGGCGCATCGATCCGCAACCCGGCCCACTACTGCGGGATCTTCGGCCACAAGCCGACGTTCGGACTCGTCCCCATCGAGGGGCATGGCAACCCTGGATCGGTCGTCCCGCTCGACATCGGCGTTGGTGGCCCGATGGCCCGCTACAGCGACGACCTCACCCTCGGGCTCGACGTCGTGGCTGGCCCCGGCCGCCTGGACAGCGTCGGCTGGCGCCTCGACCTGCCCGCCCCTCGCAAGACCCGGCCCGACCAGATCAAGGCCGCGGTCATGTTGGAGAGTCCTGCCATGGCCACCGACTCCGAGCTGGTGAACCAACTGGCCGCCACGGTCGACCAACTCGGCGAGCTCGGTGTGCAGCTCGACTTCGACGCTCGCCCGGCGATCGACATCGAGCGAAGCCACGAGACCTATCTCATGCTGCTCCGCTCGGCGACGGGCACCGAAGCGTCGCCGGAACTGTTCGCCTCTCACCTCGAACACGCCGCCCGCTACGACGACGGCGCGAGGGACTATCGAGCGATGGCCTCGAAGGCCGTCACGATGAGTCACTGGGAATGGAATCAGTGGCACACCGAGCGCGAGGAGTACCGCCTGGCGTGGGACGACTTCTTCGGCGAGTACGACCTGTTGCTCTGCCCGACCGCCGCGTCGGCCGCGTACCCGCACGACCTCGAAGGCGAGCGCGCCGATCGAACCATCACGGTGAACGGCAAGGAAGAGCCGACGACCGACCAACTGTTCTGGGCCGGCTGGTCGTGCGGGGTGTATCTCCCCGGCACGGTGGCCCCCGCCGGGTTCACGGCATCGGGCCTCCCGTGCGGCCTGCAGATCGTGGCCGGACACCTTCGGGATCGGGAGAGCATCGCATTCGCGGCGATGATGGAGCGCGAGCTCGGCGGGTACGTCACGCCGCCGGGGTTCGAGTCAGCGTGAGCAACACCAATCAAACAACCTCGAACCAAATGACCGCAACCCAAACTGTCGCTGACCTGACCGTCGCGGCGATCCGGGCGCTCGGGATCGACCAGCTGTTCTGCATCCCCGGGATCCAGAACGACGACTTCTTCGACCGGATGGTCGACGCCCGAGACATCCGGCCGATCGTCGCCCGTCACGAGCAGGGCTGTTCCTATATGGCCCTCGGGGCATCGCAGGTCACGGGCAAGCCCTCGGCCTGCGCGGTGGTGCCGGGCCCGGGCGTGCTGAACGCAGGCGCCGGACTGACCAGCGCGTACTGGGCTGGCGGCCGTGTCCTCAGCATCTCGGGTGCGATCGCCGACCATCTCAAGGGCGTCGGCACCGGCATCTTGCACGAGTTGCCCGACCAGACGGCCGTACTCGAGCAGGTCACGAAGCACGCGACCTACATCGGCGACGGCAGCCGAGCGCTCGAGTCGATGCAGGGCGCGCTCGACGCGCTGATGGCCAACGAAGCTCGCCCGGTCAGCGTCGAGATCTCCCAGACCGCTTGGAACGACCCGATCGACGGTGACCTCCGCGCACCGCTGCGGACGACACCGGAGATCGACGCCGACCGGGTCACCGAGGTCGCGCAGCTGCTCGGCGCGGCCGAACGGCCCCTGATCGTCGTCGGTGGCGGCGCGTACGACGCATCGGCGGAGGTGCGAGAGATCGCCGAGCGGTTGCAGGCGCCGGTCTTCACCCGCCGCCAGGGCCACGGCGTACTCGATGCCCGCCATCCGCTCTGGTGCCCGCTCACGGTCGGCCGGGAGTTCTGGCGTGACGCCGACGTCGTCCTCGCCATCGGCACACGGCTCGAATTCCCGATGCACTGGGGCACCGACGAGCACATGACGATCGTCGAGCTCAACATCGACGGATCGTCGTTCGACCGCTACGACGTCGGCCAACGGGGCACCGGCATCGTCGCGCTCCATGCCGACGCGGCCGAGGGTCTGCAGGCGGTGTTGGCTGAGCTTCCCGCCAGCGATCCGGGTCGGTCGTCTCGGGCCGACGAGATCGTCGACGAGGTGGCCGCCAAGCGGGCGGCGTTCGACGAAGACACGGCGCACTTCGTGCCGCAGCGAGAGACCCTCTCGGCGATCCGCGACGTGCTGCCGGACGACGGGATCATCGTCGAGGACGTCACACAGATGGGGTTCGCCGCACACCTGTGGTTCGAGTTCCGTCACCCGCGGACCTTCCTCACCACCGGCGCTGCCGGCACCCTGGGCGCAGGTGTGTCCCACGCAATCGGGGCGCAGGCGGCGGCGCCGGGACGCCAGGTTCTCAACCTGGTGGGAGACGGCGGGTTCTTGTTCTCCGCCACCGAGCTCGCAACGGCGGTGCAGCACGACATCCCCGTGACCATCCTGTTGCACGACAACGGCGCGTACGGGAACGTGAAC
>CALLIQ010000468.1 GCA_938008925.1 uncultured Acidimicrobiales bacterium | reverse complement strand
CGGTACTGGACATCTCGTCGGCATTGGTTGTTGTCCAGGTTTTCGGCCGAGCGTACGTTCCTGTCGAACATCTTGTTCGGTTTCGCGAACCAAAACCGCACGACCACAAGACCGATAGCCGCACGCCATCGTGCGCGAGGGAGCGACATGAGCTTGGCCAGCCGAATCCACGGACACTTCCACCCAGTCGACGCCGAACACACGCAGGAGGCGGCCCCGTTCTGGGTCCGGCACTACGACCGTGTCGCCAGCGTCATTGCGTTCGGCCGAGTCGATCGAGTCCACGAAGGGACGCTGGAGCTCGCCGGGTTCGGGCCGGGACTCGCCCTGCTCGACATCGGCTGTGGAACCGGCGAGCTGGTCGTGCGCGCCGAGTCGGCCGTCGATGGAAACGGCACGTTCGTCGGGCTCGATTCGGAGCCGGGAATGATCGCGCAAGCGAAGCGCAAGGCGCTCGATCGCTCGGCCTCGGTCACGTTCGAGGAAGCGAGCATCGATGCCATCCCGTACCCGGACGCGACCTTCGACGTCGTGACGTCGAGCCTCATGTTCCATCACCTCGACGACGCACAACAGCGAGACGGCTTGGCCGAGATTCTTCGTGTGTTGTCTCCCGGCGGCACCTTGCTCATCGTCGACATCAACACCGCGAAGCGAAGCGTGATCTCCCGCCTCCCCGGTCATCGCACGGCAGACACGACCGATCGCGTGAGCGGCCAAGTGGCCGAGTCCTTGCGGAAGGCGGGATTCGAATCCGTGTCGGCCGGGACGCATCCGTTCGACGCGCTGTCGTATGCGACCGGCATCAAGCCGTGATCTTCGATGCCCACACCCACGATCACGGCGAGTTGGCGAGCGACCGTGCCTTCGCCGACAGCGAGGCCGGCATCCGAACCGTTCGGACCGCGCTCATCGCACTCGCGCTCACCTCGATCCTGCAACTCGCCATCGTCGCGATCAGCGGCAGTGTGTCGCTCCTCGCCGACACGGCCCACAACATCGGCGACGCCGCCAACTCGATCCCGCTCCTCATCGCCTTCTCGATCGCCCGCCGGGCCGCGAACAAGCGCTTCACCTACGGATACGGCAGGGGTGAAGACGTCGCTGGCGTTCTGATCGTCCTGTCGATCTTCGTGAGCGCCGGCATCGTCTTCTGGGAGTCGGCCCACCGGCTCCTCGACGCACAACCGATGCGTCAGGTCGGATGGGTCGCCGTCGCAGCGGTGATTGGCTTCCTCGGCAACGAGGCGGTCGCCATCATGCAGATCCGTGTCGGAAAACGGATCGGGTCCGAAGCGTTGGTCAGCGATGGATTGCACGCTCGCACCGACGGTCTGACCTCGCTCGCCGTCCTGGTCGCCGCCATCGGTGCCTGGCTCGGCTCGCCGATCGTCGACCCGATCATCGGTCTGATCATCGGTGTGATGATCCTCTTCATCAGCTGGGACGCAACCAAGCGGATCTGGGGACGGTTGATGGACTCGGTCGATCCGGCGCTGACCGAACAGGTCGAGGACGTCGTCTCCGGCCGACCGGACGTCGTCGCCATCGAGCAGGTGCGGCTCCGGTGGGTCGGGCATCGCCTTCACGGAGACATGCGGATTCGTCTGACACCCACCGCCGAAACCTCGGCGATCCTCGACGACATTCGCCATCGACTCGGCCACCGCGTCCCCCAGTTGGACGACCTGGTGATCGAGACCGGCGTGGCCTCGCGCTGAAACGGTTGCGTTTGCGGAGGCGCTGGCGGGTGGCTGGCCCCGGACAGAACTGAGAGCATGGAGGGATGAGCCCGGTTCTCGACCACGATCGCATCGTCGCCTTCACCCAGGAGCTCGTGCGGATCGAGAGCGTGAACGATCCCGATGCTGGGCTCTCCGAACAGCCGGTCGCCGAGGCCGTCGCGGCCGAGATGCGGTCGTTCGGCTGGGAGCCGGTCCTGGAGGAGGTCGCCCCTGGGCGCCCGAACGTCATCTGCGTGGTCGACGGCGGACTCCCCGGCCCGACGCTGATGTTCGAGGGGCATTCCGACGTGGTCACCGCAGGCGACAAGTCGAAGTGGACGATCGATCCGTACGCAGCGGAGATCGTCGACGGTCGGCTCTATGGCCGCGGCTCGGCCGACATGAAGTCGGGCGTCGCGGCCATGATCCACGCGACGAGGGCCGTCGAGCTCGCCGGACCGTTTCCGGGAAAGATCCTCATCGGCGTGTTGTGCGACGAGGAGGAGATGATGCTCGGCGCCAAGCACTTCGTTGCCGCCGGGCATTGCGACAGCATCGATGGCGCCATCTCCGCCGAGCCCGAGGAAGGGGAGATCTGCGCCGTGTCGAAGGGGGCGGTTCGGCTTCGCATCGACGCCCGCGGCGCGATGGCCCACGGCGCCATGCCGTTCAAGGGAGCGAACCCGTTGAGTGCACTCGCGGAGGCCACGACGGCGCTCGCCGCGTTGCAGGAGCGGCTCCAACGCGACATCGGGCCATACGAGCACCTGGGTGAGATCTACGTGACGCCGACCTTCGTGAGCGGTGGGAGCGTCGAACAGCTCAACGTGATCCCGGCCGATGCATCGATGGCGGTCGACATTCGCACGACCCCGGACGTCGATCACGCCGAGCTGATCGACGAGGTGCGCAGAATCCTGGCCGATTCGGCGAGCGCCGGCGGCACCTCCGACGACGGCGTTGCCGTCACCCTCGAGTTGACC
>CALLIQ010000467.1 GCA_938008925.1 uncultured Acidimicrobiales bacterium | reverse complement strand
ATCGAAGGGTTCGACACCCACGCCAGCCAGTTGGCCACGCACGACCAATTGCTCGGTCAGGTGGCGTCATCACTCCGGAACTTCTGGGACGGGCTCGGCGACGAGCATCAGGCGAGAACGCTCGTGATGACGACGTCGGAGTTCGGTCGCCGAGTTGCCGAGAACGGATCGGCCGGCACGGATCATGGTCGTGCCGGTGTCCAGATGGTCCTCGGCGGTGGCGTCGCCAGCGGGCAGATGATCGGAGAGCACCGCCTCGATGCGCTCGAAGACGGCGACCTTCCGATCGACGTGTTGGCCGACGATCTCTACGGCGACGCGCTCCGCTGGCTCGGCGGCCCGGTCGACGAGGTGCTCGGCGCAGATCGACCGGCGACCGGCCTGCTCACCCTCTGACCGACGCACGGATCAAGGGGACGCTGGTCAGGGCGCGCTGGTAGGGGACGCGCGGATCAGGGATAGGCGCGGCCAGGGTGGGCGTCGGTCTCCGCCATGGCGGAAACCGAGTCGGGCACCGGTGCGTCGACCCGCAGATCGGCGTTCGGCACCGGCGTTCCCCACGTGGTCGACATCGGCACGACGCCGGCCCAGTGCGGGCCATCCATGTCGATGTCCTCGTCGAGCGCGCCCTCGGCCCGAACCTTTGCTGACGATTCCTCCAGCGAGAGAGCGAGGACGAGCGTCTGCTTCAGATCGGTCTCGCTCGGTGCCCGGGCGTCGTCCCAAATCGGGGCGATGTGGTCGTTGATGATCTTCAAGATGGCGACCTTGTCGCCGGTGTCGACGACGGTCGCTTCGCCTCGCACGACCACCGAGCGGTAGTTCATCGAGTTGTGGAACGGCGTGCGAGCGACGACCAGGCCATCGACGATCGTGACGGTTGCACACACGTCGACGGATTTGCCGGCTCGCATCATGGCGTTGGCCACCGAGCCGTGAATGTAGAGGGTGTCGCCGTCGCGGCCGTACGCCATCGGCAAGACGATCGGACCGTCCGGGGTGTTCACCCCGACGTGGGCGATGACGCCGGCATCGAGGATCTCCTTCACCGTGTCGCTCGCGTAGACGGCGCGGTTCGCCCCTCGCTTGACGGTGGTCCTCGGTGACGGTGCTTCGCTGCTGACTTCGCTCATGAGCGGGACAGTAAGAGACCGTCTCCGGATTGGGCGACCGAGTTCAGGCCAATTTGGCCAGCCTGTTCAGGTCTCGTCGAGCTCGAGCCACTTCGTCGCTCGCGGCGGGTCGTATCGATCGAATGCGTCGAACATGGCCGACGCGGTCGTTTCGGTGACGAGGAGCGCTCGGTTCGACGGCTTCATCAGCTCGTCGGCCTCACAGCGGTCGAGCCAGGCCAACAGCGGATCCCAGTAACCATCGACGTTGAGGAGCCCGATCGGTTTCGAATGAATGCCGATCTGCGCCCACGTGGTCATCTCCGTCACCTCTTCGAGGGTGCCGAAACCGCCCGGGAGCGCGATGAACGCATCGGAGCGCTCGAACATCATCCGCTTGCGCGTGTGCATCGAGTCGACCTCGATCAGCTCGGTCACCCGTCGGTGACCGACCTCCTTTGGAAACAGGCTGGTCGGAATGATCCCCGTGACGGCCCCGCCGTTGTCGAGGACGGTGTCGGCGATCAGCCCCATCAAGCCGACGGCGCCGCCGCCGTAGACCAGACGGATGCCGCGCGCCGCCAATTCGGTTCCGAGTTCGATCGTGGCGTCGGTGATGGCCTGATTCGACCCAGGCGACGAGGCGCAATACACGCAGAGCGATGAGATGGCAGCCATGACTCGGACGCTAGCTGGGTCGATGTCGAGCGCTCGCCGGTCCGACTGTGTCGTTTGACCGGCCCGCCCCAGAACGTCGCTTTCGAGTGTTGCTAGACGGGGGTGTCGGCGAGCTGGTCGACGATGACGCCGAGCGTGGCCGCCAGCTCGTCGGTACCGACGGGCTTGGTCAGATAGGTCGTCACGGCATCGACTCGGTCGTCGTTCAGGTCGTCCTTGCGGAGCTCGCCGGTCAGGAGGATGAACGGTTGGTGCGGATCCGGGAGTGAGGCCAGCAGATCGAGCCCGGTGGCGTTCGGCATGAGGTAGTCGCAGATGATGATGTCGATCTCGTTGTCGGCGAGCGCGACGGTGGCAGCGTCGACCGAGTCGGTGTCGACGACCTCGAAGCCTTGGCGTTCGAGCATGTGGCGGAGCAGCATGCGCGACACGGCATCGTCGTCCACCACCAGAACGGAGCGCGACTGGTTCACCACTGGGACAGGAGCTCATCCAGCGTCGGGGCCATCTGGAACACCTTGTCGAACTGTGTGAGCTCGAAGACGCGCATCGCGTCTGCGTTCGTTGGCGAGACGATTCGCAGATCGCCGCCGGCGCTGCGGGCGCCCTTCATGCCCTTGACCAAGGCGGCCAGGCCTGCTGAATCGACGAAGCTGACGTTGCTGAGATCGAGGGCGAGGTTGGTCGAACCCGCATCGATCCGTGCGGTCAACAGATCGCGCAGGCCTGTGGCCTCGAGCGCGTCGAGGCGTCCGCTCAATTCGACCGTCTCGATGGCGATCTCGTGGGTACCGGTTCGCATTTCCATCATGATTGTTGTTCGACCTGTCTGCTTGTCGGGTTGAGTTGTTCGTTCGTTTCGATGGCGAACCGGGCGGTCCAGATGTTGCGATCCGGCGCCCGTTCGTAGTCGAGCTCCTCGGCGACCTGCTCGATGATCATGAGTCCGTATCCCCGCACCTGCGGCTCGTCCGGGTCGGGCTCCACGGCGCCGGTGAAGGCCGCACCGATGTCGGTCATGCGCACCACGAGTTCGCTCCCGGTCACCATGGCTTCCAGGGTGACGATGCCGTCGGCCGGGCATGCGTGATCGACCGCGTTCGCCGCCAACTCGTGAACCGCGAGCTCGATGGCTCCCGTCTTCGACTCGTCGAGCGGGCTCGGCTGCAAGGCGTAGAACCCGTCAAGCCATGGTCCGATGTCTCGCAAGCCGAGAAACGTGGCGTCCATGCGCAGGGTGGTCGAGCTGGTCATCGGTCCATGACATCCAAGATCAAGAGGGTTCGGTCGTCGGTCTGCTCGGCGCCGTCGGCGTAGGTCTCGAGTTGTTCGAAGAGGGCGTCGCCGAGTTCGTCGGTTGACATGGTGCGGTCGCGGATCGCCTCGATGAGTCGGTCGTCGCCCCACATTTCATCCTGCGGATTCGCCTGTTCGGTGAATCCGTCCGACGACACGACGAGCCGCGA
>CALLIQ010000466.1 GCA_938008925.1 uncultured Acidimicrobiales bacterium | reverse complement strand
ACCGCGGCCGTGGTCCCCAACAGCGACAGCTCATCGATGGAGGACGATCGTCCGAGCGAAGCCAACGCCACATCGAGCGTCGAGCCCGCCTCGACTGCAGAACGAACGACGTCGAACTCCTGCTGGAGCGCTGCGACCTGCGGTCCACTCATGGCATTCGTGATCGCTCCGTGGAGCGAGGCTCCGGACCGGAGCTCGATCCCAACCGAGTCGACGAACGCGGACAGGGCCGCCGCCTTCTCCGTCCGTTCTGCCCGAGATCTCGAACGTCGTCTGAGGAGGAGCACGAACGACGCGACCGGTACCGGCATCAACACGAGTGTCGGGCTCGACCACACCAGGCCCGCTGCCAACCCGAACGATCCGACGACGCCAAGCATCGCAAACACTCGAGTCGGCGAACTCGCCGAGGGCGCCACAGTACGCGCCCCTCCGGTCGACGCGGGCGGCGCGAAGCGAAGGTGCCGGCCCCGAGGCCGTACGTTCTGAGCTCGCGAGTTCTGCGGCCACATGATCGCTGCCGTCGCCAGACCACTCAGGGCGGCGATCATCTCCACGGTCATCTCAAGCGACCCCGTCGTGCCACAGCGGGTCGAGCCGGTAGGTGGGCCCGTCTGGCCCGGAGGCGAGCTCATCGCCGACCGCGGTGACCGAGCGGACCGCACGCCTGCCTGCTCGATCGCGACCGACATGGACTACTGCGTCGATCGCGCTGGTCACGAGCTCACGAATCGCCGCGAGCGGGAGCTCGGCATCGGCGAGCATGGTCAGGGTCTCGAGTCGGCGCAGACCGCCGCGGGCATCGTTTGCGTGACACGTGGCGAGCGATCCGGCGTGGCCCGTGTTCAGGGCCATGACCAAGTCGAGCGCTTCGGGCCCCCGTGTCTCGCCGACGACGAGCCGGTCGGGCCGCATGCGCAACGCCGTCTTGACGAGATGCCGAATTGTGATCTCGCCAGCGCCTTCGCTGTTCGGCTCTCGAGCTTCGAGTCGAATGACGTGCCGACCGGGCAACTGCAGTTCGGTGGTGTCTTCGACGACGACGACCCGTTCGTCGGGGTCGATCGCCGAACCCATCGCGTTGAGCAGCGTCGTCTTGCCGGCCCCGGTGCCCCCGACCACGAGCACCGACCGGCGCTCGCGCACCAGGGTGGCGAGCACTTCGGCTCCGGCAGCATCGGCGAAGCGGTCGAGAGGGACGGGCGTCGTGGCAAAGCGTCGGATGGTGATGACGGGCCCGTCGATCGCCAAGGGCGGCACCACGACGTTCACCCGGCTGCCGTCTGCGAGTCGAGCATCGACGATCGGACTCGATCGATCCACCCGCAATCCGAGCGGGTCGAGCATCCGCTCGATGAGCACCTCGATCTCGGCGCGACTCACGACGACGACGCTCGTGGACAGTTGACCGTCCCGATCGATCCACACGGGACCAGGTCCGTTGATCATGACCTCGTTGACGCCGTCGAGCGCAAGGAGCCGACTGATGGCCCCGAGACCGTGCGCCCGCTCGAGCGAACGGCGAACAGCGCTGGCGATCGTCGAGCCATCCAGCAGGGGTTCGGCCCGACGCAACCGCTCGGTGAGCGCCGCTTCCGACAGCGACGGGTCGGCGGTGAGCCACCCGAGCAGCCGCTCGCCGAGTCGATCGACGCGCCCGCCGTGCGTGGATGCGCTGTGGACCACCGGGCCGCTCACAGCAGCGCACCGAGGGGCTGCATGCTGCGAGGGAGCCGATTGACCAGGAGACCGGCATCGACGCGGCGGGCGACGTCGAGATCGTGGGCGAGCACCACGAACGACGGCGCGTCGAGCGCTGCTTCGACGTCTCTCGTTCGAAGGGCCCGCCCGGGTTCGCTCACGAGAACGACGTCGTCGGGCGATGGGACGTCTGCGGCCGCTCGCAGTGCGAGATAGCACGGCCGGATCACCAACACCGTTCGATCGGCTGCCGCGAGGAACGACGCCGACCGTCCGTCGACGACCCGCCCAACGTCGACGATGACGCGGCGACCATCGTCGCCGAGCAACGATCCGAGCATGGCGAGACGCTCGGGCTCGACGACGCCCGGTCCGCAGCCGGGCGTGCCCGTTTGCGACCCGCGACGACCGAGCGGCAGGAGCGAGAGGCGATCCGACACGCGCATCTCCAATCGAACCAAGGTGTCCGGCAACGCAGCAGGAGCGGCGAGCCACTCTCCGAGACCGGGGCCGTCATCGGGTAACCCGAGGAGATCGCACTGGTCGCCCGCCAGGTCGACGAGGACTGTGTCACGTTCTCTCGCCGCCAACACGGCCGTGGCTGCGGCCGCAACCGAGCAGCCGACTCCGCCCTTCGAGGCGTAGAAGCAAAGCACGCGCATCCTCTCGACGATCGAGATGTCTGAGGGGAAGCGAGTTCGAGGGTGTGGTCTTGCCGACGAGGTCTGGGCACACCGACGGGAACAACCTACGGATGAAGCGAGAAGTCACAACCGTGGCGAGCCGTCGGGCATCTCGACACCGGGTGGCGATAAGGTCGCCGGTGGAGGTGTACGAGTACCTGGTGGGCTCCCCCGCCTTCAAAGCGGGTGTGCGGTGTGATCCATCGCAGGCGGGTTCGATTCCCGTCCACCTCCGCCAAACAATCCCCTTGGGCACTGGCCCTCGGCGCTGCCATCGGAACTGCCCCTCAAGAGACTGCCCACCGGTCCGACTCTCCAGCACTCGGCACTGGGTGCCACGATGCACGGGTGCGCAGCGCCTACGACCGCCCGATCTGGGCTCGCCGACACGCCGTCGATCCGTTCAGCACGATCGCTCCGGCGGGCGCGTCGTGCTGACCCGAACCGTCACCTTGCCCATCGAGGCCGGCGCCGCGATTCACCAGACACTCGGCATCCTCGACGACCACGGCCGCCAGCGCGAGCCAGTTCGGGCTGCGCTGCTCGAGCAACGGGTGTGGGACGGCTGGACCAACGAGGAATGGAACGCCCTCCGGGGCGAGGACGCCGACATCGAACTCGAGATCGAGGACGCGGCGATCCTGCTCGACGGACTCGCGTTCACCGAAATGATGAGCGCCGACCTGCCGTGGTTCGACATGGTCCGGTGGACGGTCGACTTCATGACCGAACAACTCCGCAGCGCCTGGACCGACGACGAGTGGAACCAACTCAGCGCGACCTAACGAGCGCGCCGAATCAGTCCGGAGAACTGCCGACGCACAACCGCGAGTTTCGCCCCCAGGCGAAACTCGGTGAGTGAGAAGGCCTGCTAGGGCCGACGAACGGCGCCGAGGAACGGCTCAGACAGCGAGGAGGTCGCGGGCGCCGGTGTCGGAGCTCGGGTGACGCAGCTTCGACATGGCACGAGCCTCGATCTGGCGAATCCGCTCACGGGTGAGGTTGAAATACTCGCCGACCTCTTCGAGGGTGCGAGGCTC
>CALLIQ010000465.1 GCA_938008925.1 uncultured Acidimicrobiales bacterium | reverse complement strand
CGTCGTCGACCTGCCATTCGGCGGGGCCAAGGGCGGTGTTCGTATCGACCCGAAGCCGCTCGACGATGAGGATCGTCGACGTCTCGCCGGGCTGCTCGCACGAGCGCTCGGCACCGTCGTTGGCCCGGAACTCGATGTGATCGGCCCCGATGTCGGAACCGGCGCTCTCGACATGGACGCATTCACCGCCGCCTGGTCGTCCGAGAGCGGCGATGGAAGCCGAGACGTTGCTCCGCCCGCGGTAGCGACCGGCAAGTCGATCGAAAACGGCGGCATCGAGGCCCGCACCGGAGCCACAGCGGCAGGGTGCTTCGAGGCGATACGGGTCGCCGTGGATCGCCTCGACGTCGGCGCTGGCCGAGTGGCCATCCAGGGGTTCGGCAGTGTCGGGCGTGAGCTGGCCCGGCTCCTGTCCGAGGCTGGGCACCCCATCGTGGCCGTGTCGGACAGCTCTGGCGGCGTCTATGACTCGGATGGGCTCGACATCGAGACGCTCGCGGCGCACAAGGCGGACGGTGACGCCATCACCGACTCCGAGGTCGGTGACCGCATCGAGTCGATGGACGTCCTGCGCGCGGAGGCCGACATCGTCGTTCCTGCGGCGCTGCAGTCGGTCATCGATGCCGACCTCGCCGATGACATCGCCGGGCGTCTCGTCGTCGAGGCGGCGAACGCGCCGACCACGGTCCGGGGCCTCGATCGCCTCGCGGCCCGAGACATCGTCGTCGTGCCCGACGTCGTCGCCAACGCTGGCGGTGTCGTTGGATCGTGGTTGGAGTGGCGGCACAACTGTGGCCAGGGCCTACCCGACGATCCGAAGGCCGCCATCCGTGAGCGGGTCGCCGACGCAACCCGGTGCGTTTGGGACCGAGCCGACGCCGAGTCGATCGACCTCCGCACCTCTGCGGCCGGCACGGCGATCGAACGCATCCTCGACGCCTGACTCCATCACCGGGCCGCTTCAGTCGTCGGCCGAGTGATCGTCGGCGGAGTGATCGTCGGCGGAGTCATCGTCGGCCATGTCTTCGTTGATCTGGAGCGCCTGGTCGGTCTTGTCGACGTCGCGACGGCTGTGAAGCTGATCGTCGTCCGGCTCGGTCTTCGGCGGCTCGGGGTCAGCGATCGTGTTGTCGTTGATCTGCATCGCCTGGTCACCGTCGGCGGTTTGGCTGGTCATGGACTTCCTCCTGGGTTTGGTTGCGAGGGTTCTGCCCATCGCACCCGCGCCCAAACCGCCAATCGTCTGACCGGTCAGCGAATCATGTAGGCCCGGAGCTGATCGAGTGATCGCCGCAAGAGGCGCGAGACATGCATCTGGCTCACACCGACTCGTTCGGCGATCTCGCTCTGGCTGAGCTCGTTGAAGAAGCGGAGCTCGACGATCTGCCGCTCCCGCTCGGGAAGCGTCTCGAGCAGCTTGGACACCGCCTCGCGCAGATCCGTTCGCTCGAGCGCGACATCGTCGGCCCCGAGCGTGTCGACGACGGCCATGTGGCCATCCTCGGACCCGGCGGGTGCATCGAGCGAGGCTGCCCGATAGGCGCCCTGGACGTCCAACGCCTCGAGCACGTCGTCTTCGTCCATCTCGAGCGCCGCCGCCAGTTCGGCGACGGTCGGGGAACGCCCATGCTCGGTCGAGAAGGCTTCCGACGCCGAACGGACGAGACTCGAACGCTCCTTGAGACTGCGCGGTACTCGGACAGACCACGCCTTGTCCCGAAAGTACCGTTTCAGCTCACCGTCGATCGTCCGCCCGGCGAACGTCGAGAACTGGACGCCGAACGACGGGTCGAACCGGTCGACGGCACGGACCAATGCGAGCTGCGCCACCTGGCGAAGGTCCTCCGACTCGACGCCTCGCTTCTGGTATCGCTTGGCGAAGAACTCGGCCAACGGGGCGTAGCTCTCCACCAACCGGTTCCGGATCTGCTCGTCACCCGAGACGACGAGCTCCGCGAACCACGCTGCTCGCTTTGCCTCGAGATCGCTCCGGTCGACCGCTTGGGCGCTCGCTCGGCCTTGCTCAGTCACCGGATTCGATGCCCGCGTCCAACGACGAATTCGCTTCGTCGGAGGCTGAGCCAGAACCGACCATGGCGAGCGACACCGATCGCTGTTCGTCGGACGAGTCGATCGAATACCGCTCGCAGGTCGCACCGAGAATCGCATGCACCAGATCGTCGAGCTCGCGGCGAGGCAGCTCGGAGCCCGATCGCACCACGTCGACGGCCAACTCACGACCCGTCGCTCGAAGCGAGACCTCGACTTCGCCGCCGGCCTCCTCGTCGGCCAGCACCCACGAAACGGCCTCGTTCACAGCGAGGCGGAGATCGTCGAGTTCCTCGACGTCGAAGCCCAGTTCGGACGCGCACGTGGCGGCGTTCAACCGGCAGATTCGGAGATACCCGGACTTCGCCGGGAACCGCAGTGAGAGGCCTTCGACGTCGGTCATCGCCTCAGCCTAGGCACTCCGGACGATCACGAATGGTCGAAGTCGCTGTCCAGTTCGGCGGGTGGACCGAGGAGCATCTCGACAAGTTTCGACGAGATGCGGCTGCTGATCGTCCGCTTGTTCGTGAACGATCGGTTGGCCACGGCGACGAGGGTCTTCGCCCGGAACTCTCGAACGACGACGGGAAGCTGAATCTGCATTGGGCTCAACCGTCCAGCGTCTGTTGTGAGAGTCCTTCGGGCGGCGCATCGCGCTTCACGACACGACCCGGGAAGCCCTTGAAGTGCGGGATGCCCTGTTCGTAGTCGAGGAACTCCGGCGAGTCGGGACACAGCACGGCGTCACTGCTGATGAAGGCACCGGCAAGGGCTCCATCGCCGTCGCGCATCTCCGGATACCACCAGCCGTGCGGCACCCGTATGTGCCCTTCCTTCATCGAATCCTGCACCAGCACCTTCGCCGCGACCGATCCGGTTGCGGTCTGCACGTCGACCCAGTCGCCGTCGACGAGCCCATCTCGTGTGGCGTCGATGGGATGCATGAAGATCTTCGGCGACGGCGCCCGACGTCGAAGCACCTCGACCTGACGCTGACCCGTCTGGAAGAACGGATCCTCGCGAACGCCGGTGAACACGTAGTACGGGTACTCGTCGCTGATCGCCGGACCCTCCCGGTAGTAGGGCAGCCCATCGAAGCCGAGCTCGTCGAGCACGCTCGAAAACAGTTCGACCTTGCCAGACGGCGTGGCGAAACCGACCTCTCGGTACTTGCGGAACTTCGGGTCGTGGAAGCGGAAGTACTCGTCGGCTTCGAACTCGGCGAACGTCTTGCCCATCGGGCCGAGGCGATAGTCGAGGATGTCCTCCAAGCTCTCCCAAGCGAAGTGCTCGCCGAAACCCATCCGTCGACCGAGGTCGGTCCAGAATTCGAAGGTGCTCGACGCCTGCTCCGGCGGCTCGACCACCTTCTGCGACAACTCGAGCCGCCCGGTCCAGCCCCACGTGTCGGCCACGTAGTTGCGTTCGCTGAACACGTCGCCGGGCAACACGTAGTCGGCCAACATCGCCGTCGGGGTCATGAAGATCTCGTGGGCGACGATCAGGTCTTGATTCATCATCCCGGCGTGAATCTGGTGCTGGTTCGGGTAGCTGAGCAGCGTGTTGTTGCCGAGCGTGAAGAAGGCCTTCACCGGATAGGGCGCCTCGGTCGCCATCGCTCGGAACAACGACGACGGGTTGGCCATGTAGCAACCCATCACGATGTCGGCGTAGCGGTGACCCCACACCCGCTCGGAGGCGTCGCCGAGCATGTCTTGCGCCCGGTATGTGTAAGCGGGGTGATCCTGTGACCCGAGCTGCTTGTCGCGCTGTTCCTGGCTCAGCCGCTCGTGCATCGCCAGATCCGACTCGGGGATGTACTCGGGGTGGTAGCCGTGCAGGGTCTCCCCGCCGACGACATCGAGGTTTCCGGTGATGGCCCGCAGGATGCACTGCAGACGGATCGCCGACGTCGACGAGATCTGCATGTCGGTAATCGGCGTCCACGGGATGATCGCCGACTCAGCCGTGGCGTACATCCGCGCCGCTTCGGCGATGAGTTCGGGCTCGACGCCGGTGATCTCGGCGACCCGCTCGAGCGGATACTCGGCGACCCGTTCCTTCAGTTCCTCGAAGCCGACGGTCCACTCGGCGACGAACTCCTCGTCGTAGAGCCCCTCGGCGATGATGACGTTCAGCCATCCGAGGCACATCGCAGCGTCGGTCCCCGACCGCAGCGACAGGTGGAGGTCGGCACCCTCCGCCTGTTCGGACACTCGCGGGTCCATCACGATGACCGTGGCGCCGTTCGCCTTCGCGTCTTCGATCATGTGGAAGATCGGCGACCAGGAGTGTTTGCGGGGGTTGTGCCCGAAGAGCACGATGCACTTGGTGTTCATGAAGTCGCCGAGCGGGAACCACCCGTACGTCATCTTGTTGACCGCGGCCGTGTTGCCGGCACACAACGACACGCCGCTGGTCCAGTTCGGACTGCCGAGCAGATTCATGAACCGGCGATCCATCCCATGGGTGGTCTGGGTGTTCCAGCCCGACGTCGACACCGCAAACGATTCCGGGCCGTGCGTGTCGACGACCGCCGCGAGCCGCTCGGCAATCTCGTCCATGGCTTGCTCGTAGGAGATCTCCTCCCACTTGTCTTCGCCTCGCTCACCGACCCGCTTCAGGGGAACCGTGAGCCGATCCTCGTGATTGTGGACGTGCGGGGCGGCGGTGCCCTTGTAACAAATGTGCTTGGCGAACGCAGGGTTGTCGTGCTGGCGAATGCGCTCGAGCCGACCGTCCTCCCCCGCCGTGGCCCGCAGCTGACAATGGATGTCACAGATCGTGCACACCACGTATTTCTCGTCGGCCTTCGCGTCGGCACGGGAAGCCGACCTCCTCGAGCTGTCGAACTTCTTGATCAGATCGACGAGTGCCATCAGCGGTTCCCCTTGGTGCTTTGAGCATTGGTGTTTTGAGCAGCGCCGTTTTGATCGGCTGAGCGAGCGAGTTCGAGCAACACGGAGACGACCGACTCCTCGTGTTCGAGAGCCACGCCACCGGTGGCCCGACCGACCCCGAGACCGATGCACGTCTCCTTGATCGTGTTGAACACGGCATTGCCTCTGGCGTCGATGTCGTGGGGGTCGAGGGCGGAGGCCGGGTCGAACATCGGTGCGCCGAGGGCGATCGCATCGGTCAAGGTCTGACCGAGTTCGGGATCGTTCTTCGATGCGAGCCAGAGCTCGATGATCGCTTTGAACTCCGGTTGGCGGACGCCAGCGACCCCACGAAGCGCCCACCGTTCGATCGGGCCTGCATCCGATGCGGGCGGCTCGACGGCGAGGATGCGGTCATAGGCGGTGCCGAGCGCCGCGGCCAGGAGTTGGCCGTAGTCGGGGAAGTGGTGATTGAGCGCTCCCCTGGTGAGCTCAGCCCGACGGCACACCTCGACACCGGTCGTTCGAGAGAAGCCGATCTCGATCAGCGAAGCGAGCGCTGACTCGACCAGGCGATCCCGAGCCGACAACGGCCGCGCTGGCGACGGATCGGCGGGGCGAGAACTCGAACGACCACTCACCCCATGAACATACATACATGTATGTTCGGAGGCAAGTGGTCGTTTCCGCCGAGGACCCTCGAGCTACTGCGCCGGCATCGAAGGACCGTCCGGTCCGAACTCGATCGTCGGGAGAATCTCGCTCTCGAACGTCTCGAGGAAGCCCGGCTCACCTCGGTAGCCGGCCCAGATGACGATCGGCTCGAAGCCATCGACCTCGACCACCCACAGCCTCGTCTGGAAACCGACCTCGAGTGTTGTGTTGTCATCACGTGCGAAGACCGGATCGAACGACACCGACGGCACCGTGTACAGCAGCGAGCACGCAGCGGAACAGCCGCCGTTTGAGCGAACCTCGCTCGCGGGATCGAGCTGCAGGTCGTAGACCGAAGCTGGGTGCCCATCGATCTCCACATCGGGCAGCCGCGTCGTCACGTGCCCGTTGTCGGCGATCCAACCCTCGACGTCATTCGGTGCGAAGCTCGCCTCCTCGACGAAGTCGACATCCGCCGCCTCTTCTCTCGAGTACCAGCCGCCAATCCGGGCGGCCACGACGAAGTTGACCGATTCTTCTGCGGCACGCACGATCTGGAACTCACCGGGCCGGGCATACACGATCTGATATCGACCGGGCACTGTGAAGTCGATCGTCATCCCGAGCGGGTCGGTCTCGTAGCGGTAGCTGCCATCCTCCAACTCGGTGCCAGCCACCATGTCGGTCGGGGTCCGGAACGCCGCCGTCGACGACGTCAACTCAGCCGTCGTCGGTGCCTCGGTGGTGGCCGGTGCTTCGGTCGTCTGCGGCGTCACGGTCGTCACCTCGCCCGCCGGAGGGTCGGTGTCGACGACGGCGCCACCGTCGTCGCGCGAGACGGTGAAAATCGCTCCCCCGACGACGAGGGCGAGGACCGCAGCGGCAGCCACCATCCAGTTCCGCGACTCGGTGGGTGGCTTGGAATCGGGGCTCAACATGATGACCTCCACGGTCGTTTCGGGGGTCTGCTCGGCGATCCGGTCTTGTATCGCCTCCCAGCCCGATGACGATGGAGTTGCTTGACCAGCGATCTCGTTCAGATCGCGTTCGACTCGGTCGCTGAAGCCGCTCATGAATCCAGCTCCCCTCGAAGGGCGGACAGACCTCG
>CALLIQ010000464.1 GCA_938008925.1 uncultured Acidimicrobiales bacterium | reverse complement strand
CTGATCGCATTCCCCGAGACGTTCGTCCCCGGCTACCCGTGGCAGATCTGGCTCGACAGCCCGGCGATGGGGATGGGGATCGTCCCGCAGTATCACGCCAACTCGCCGACTCGGAACGGCCCGCAGATGCAGCGCATCGCTGCAGCCGCAGCGGCGAACAACATCGCCGTGTCTGTCGGCTACAGCGAGCGCGACGGCGGTTCGCTCTACATGGGTCAGGCGTTGATCGACGCGTCGGGCACGATGCGCAAGGCGCGCCGCAAGCTGAAGCCCACCCACGTCGAACGCTCGGTGTTCGGTGAGGGCGACGGGTCGGACCTCGACGTACAGCAGCTCGAGTTCGGCAAGGTCGGCTCGCTGTGCTGCTGGGAGCATCTCCAGCCGTTGTCGAAGTACGCGATGTACTCCCAAGAAGAGGACATCCACTGCGCCGCGTGGCCGTCGTTCTCGCTCTACAAGGGGGCGGCCAACGCACTCGGCGCAGAGGTGAACAACGCCGCCAGCCTCATGTACGCCGTCGAGGGTGGTTCGTTCGTGGTCGCCCCGTGTGCGGTCGTTGGTGATTCCGCCATGGAGTTGTTCTGCGACACGCCGATGAAGGAGCAACTCCTCCAGAAGGGCGGCGGGTTCGCTCGGATCTACGGCCCCGACGGATCGATGCTGGCCGAACCGTTGCCCGAGACGGAAGAAGGCATCCTGTACGCCGACTGTGATCCGGCGCTGCAGCAGATCTCCAAGTCGGTGGCCGATCCCGCCGGGCACTACAGCCGTCCCGATGTGACTCGGCTCTTGCTGAACAAGAACCCCTCGCCACCGACGATCGTGCTCGACTCGCTCGACGATGCCGCTGTTGGTGGGGCCGCTGTCGGCGGAGCGACCGTGCAGGTCGACGACGAGATGATCGAGGTCTGAGGTGGCCTTCTACACCGAGAACCAGCGTGCGGTGCAGGAACGCTTCGACAGTCGGCCGCTGGCCGACAGCGTCGAGCAAGCCATCGTCGCCGACACCATCGACCCCGAGATGCATCAACCGTTCCTCGAGTCCCGCGACTTCTTCTTCCTGTCGACGGTGAATGCCGAGGGCGAACCGACCGTCTCCTACAAGGGCGGCGATGTCGGCCTCGTGACCGTCGTCGATCCAACGACGGTCGCGTTCCCGATCTACGACGGCAACGGCATGTTCTTGTCGGTCGGCAATCTGGAGGCCACCGCCAAGTTCGGCATGTTGTTCATCGACTTCGAAACCCCGAACCGCATTCGGGTCCAGGCCACGACTCGCTCCACCAGTGCAGACGACGAGCTGATGGAGCGATACCCGGGTGCCTTGCTCATCGTTCGAGCAACGGTCACCCGGGTGTTTCTCAACTGCGCCCGCTACATCCACAAGCACGATCGGGTCGAGCAGTCGCCCTACGTGCCAGACGCGCAGACCGGCGAGCAGCCATACCCGTCGTGGAAGCGAATCGACTTGGTGCAGGACGCGCTCCGTCCGGACGATCAGGGCAAGGCCGAGGAAGCTGGTGGCGTGATCACGATGGAGGACTACGGCGCCAAGTTGGCGGCCGGCCAGTCCTGAAGCGGCTTCACGAACTCCGCGAGCAGGCGTGAGTCGGGCGTGTCAGACTCGGATCGAGGAGCGACCCGTGTCCGAGCTTCTGACGACAGAAACCGTGAGCCCTGCCGATCGTCTCGCCTACTGGCGGGAGATGATCTGCGATGTCTACGCGGACCTCGACGCGGAACCGCTCGATCGGGGCGGGTTCTCCGGGTCGGTGAGCCTCAGCGAGTGGGGTGGGGCCCGATTGTCGGTCGTGTCATCAGACGCGCAGGTAGTCCGACGACAACCGGGTCGGCCGAAACCCGATTGTCTCGTCAGCGTGCAATTGGCCGGCACCGGCCGCATCACCCAGTCGGACCGGACCGCGGCGTTGCGGCCTGGTGATTGCGCGCTCTACGACGCGACTCGGCCGTACGCGCTCGAGTTCGACGGGGCGTTCAGTCAGCTCGTCTTGCAGTTCTCCCGCGATTCGTTGATCGCTCGCAACGTGCACATCGAATCGACGGTGGCCCGAACCTGCTCGGGCGACAGCGGCCTCGCCGCGATCGCCGCAGGCTTCCTCCGCAACCTCACCGAGCACGACGGCGAGGTCGACAACCCGATGCGTGACCGCCTCGGCGAGCAGGCCATCGACATCATGGCGGCTGCCCTCGGTGAGGTGACCGGCCTCGGCGCGTCGCCCGCGGCGACCCGCACCGCAGACCGGGCGCGCGTCCTTCGCTTTGTCGACGCGAACCTGGCTGACCCGAACCTGAGCGTCAACGCCGTCGCCGCGTCGTTCGGGGTGTCGGCCCGCACGATCCAGAAGCTGTTCGAGACCGATGACGTGCACCTCGCCAACCGGATCCGTCGGGCCAGGGTCGAGCGGGCAAAGACGATGCTGCGCGACCCCTTGCGGGGCCATTACACGGTGGCTCGCATCGCCCACGAGGTCGGGTTCAACAGCCCCAACGTGTTCAGTCGGGCGTTCCGCTCGATCGAAGGATGCACACCGCGGGAGTACCGCGAAGGTTGAGCGTGCCGGATCAATATCGAGCGGACCTGGCCGCCTACTACGAAGAAGAAGCGCGCCGCGAGTCGCGCCTGGCGTTGCAGGGACGCCGGGTCGATTTGAACGCCTCGTTCGTCGAGATGCTCGCGACAGAAGGCCGAACGTCGGTCGTCGACTTCGGATCCGGGCCCGGCCGCGACGGCGAGGAATTCGTCGCCGCCGGTCATCGCTATGTCGGTCTCGACCTCGCCCATGGCAACGGGGTCCTGGCCCTCGGGCGCGGCCTCCAGGTGGTGCACGGTTCGATCGACGCACCGCCGTTCCGGCTCGGCACGTTCGATGCCGGCTGGTCGATGAGCACGCTGATGCACCTTCCAGCAGCGCAGATGGCGGTCGCGCTCGACGCCATGGTCGCCACGCTGCGACCCGGCGCGCCGATGGTGGTGTCGCTGTGGGGGACGCCGGGCGACGACATCGACGAGTTCATCGACGACGACACCCTCGAGGGGCAGCGCCGGTTGTTCAGCCTGCGCACGGTTGAGCAGAACCGTTCGATCGCAGCGTCGTGCGCCACGATCGAGTCGGAGGAGATCTGGGACGTCGGCCCGGATCGCTGGAACTACCAGGTGTTCTGGCTGCGATCGGCTGCGCCGAGCGGTGCTGTAGGTTCGGTGTCGTGACCACCGGCGGAAGACCTCGAAGCGATGATCTGGCGAGAGCGATGACTCGCCACATGCAGAAGAGCACTGGCATCACCGATAAGCGGCTCGCCGCCATCGACGCCAAGATGGCCGAACTGGCGGATCGACGCCGCTCTCGGCCGACCGACTAGGCCGCCTCGATCGATTCGACGATGAGGTCGTCGTCATCACACCAGGTGTAGACGATCAGAGAATCCCGACCGGTCGTTCGGCTCGGTGGGATGAGGATCGCGTGTGACGGGTTCGGTTGAAACTTGGCCCGCACCACGTGTGCGCTCTCGGGCGGCCAGGGTGACCGAGCGAAGAACTCCGAGAGATCGGCGCCGACGCTCGTCGCCAATCCAAGGGAATCGAGATCGTCGAGCGCGGAGGACATGAAGACCACTCGCGAGACCGGACCTCCAAGGGGCATGTTCTCGACGGTACCGGTCGGTCAGAAATCGTTGTCCACGCCAGCTGGGTCGCCGGTTCGCTAGCTGCGGCAGGTGACGTCGCTGTCGGCGGAGAGACGGCCGCCTTCGCCGATGGATCGCACGACGAGGCACACCGCTTCGTCGGGTGTGGTCAGCTCGACTCGACCGGGTGACTGTTCGGTCTCGATCACGGTGCTGGCCCCAGCGTCGATTCGCTGGATTTGAAAGCCCGTCGCTGCCGCACTTGCTGACCACTCGACCTCGAGAACGAGCGGATCGCTCGTCTCGGAGATCGAGACGCCACTCGGCGCCGGCGGGGCAGCGAAGAAGTCGTCGTCGACGAGGCCGGTCGTCGCGGTCAGCCGGTCGCTCGCGTTCGCCTGATCGTCGACCGTTCTCGCCGGAGCGAGGGCCAGCGCCGCTGCTC
>CALLIQ010000463.1 GCA_938008925.1 uncultured Acidimicrobiales bacterium | reverse complement strand
GGACGACTGCAGCGCGCGGAGCCGGGCAACGCCCGTGGTCGTCTGCTCCGTGACGCCTTTCAGCTCGGCGTAGAGGTCGGGGCGGAACTCCGCCATGCGGATCGTCAGCTCGGCGCCGTCGTCGATGATGAACTCCGGACCCGTGTCGGCGATGGCGAGCAGATCCTTCTCCCACGCCTCGTAGCCGCTGTTTCGGGTCGAGTGGACCTCGATGCCCCGTTCGACGAGCGCTGCGGCGATCTCGTCCTTGGTGGAGAACGGGTTGCTCCCGGCGACGACCACCTGAGCGCCGGCGTCGGCGAGCACGGTGGCGAGGAAGGCCGTCTTCGCCTCGAGGTGGACGACGAGGGCGATCCGACGCCCTTCCAGAGACCCGTCGCGCAGCCGATCGCGGAGAAAACCGTCGACGACAGGCGAATGTAACTTGGCCCACTCGATCGCAAGATCGCCGTCCGGCGCGAGCGTCGGATCGGCGATATGAGAGCGCTCTGCGGCCGTTTCGTCCGTCATGAACATGAAACCTAGCGGGCGGTCAACATCGGGTCGCGGCCGCAAAGGCGAACCGTTCTGCCTACGCTCTGCCGATATCCAGTCTCAGGTCTCGAGACCGAACATGGGGAGAACCACATGCTGAAGAAATACCGCCTGTTGGCGCTTTTGGCCGCCTTCATGCTTGCCGTTGCCGCCTGCGGCAGCGACGCGAGCGATGACGCTGCCGAAACCGACGCCGGGAGCGAGTCGAGCGACGCCGACAGCTCCGACTCGAGTGATTCCGATGGCGATGCCATGGAAGACGAAGACGGCGACGCGATGGAAGACGACGCCATGTCCGACGGTGACGTCGACTGCGCCGGCGACGCGTTCTGCGTCGGCCTCGTGACCGACGTCGGCCAGATCGACGACAAGTCCTTCAACCAGTCGGCATGGGAAGGCGTCCAGGCTTCTGGCGCCGACCACTGGGACTTCATCGAGACCCAGGACTCGACCGACTACGCCACCAACATCGGCACCTTCATCGACCAGGGCTACGACGTCATCGTGACCGTCGGCTTCGCTCTCGGTGAGGCCACGCTGATCGCCGCTGGCGAGAACCCCGACACCATGTTCATCGGCGTCGATCAGTTCCAGGGCGAGGCTGCGCCGAACGTCGCCGGCCTCATCTTCCCTGAGGACCAGGCCGGCTTCCTCGCCGGTGCGCTCGCCGGTCTCATGACCGAGTCGAACACCGTCGCCGCCGTGCTCGGTACCGACCTCGTCCCGCCGGTCGTCGCCTTCAAGGAGGGCTTCGAGAACGGCGCCCGCTTCACCAACCCCGACGTCGAGCTCATCTCGACCTTCCACCCGGGTGGCCTCGACGTGGCCTTCACCGACCCCGCATGGGGTGCTGACACCGCTCGCCAGGCCCTCGACTCGGGTGCTGACGTGATCTTCGGTGCCGGTGGTCTCACCGGCAACGGTGCGCTCGCCGAGATCGCAAAGGAAGGCGGCGACGCCTTCTGCATCGGCGTCGACTCCGATCAGTGGGAGACCGTGCCCGAGGCGCAGCCTTGCCTGATCACCTCGGCCATGAAGCTCATCGACATCGGTGTCGCCGACCTCATCGGCCTCGCTCAGAGCGGCGAGCTGCCCTCCGGCAACTTCATCGGTGATGTGGGCCTCGCCCCGTATCACGACTTCGACTCGGTCATCCCGGCCGACGTCCAGGATCAGATCACCGAGCTGACCCCGCAGGTCCTCGACGGAACCGTTCCAACCGGATACGGCTCCTGATCACCCCTCGGTCCTCGCTTCGAGCGAACGCGCGTCAAAAGAACGTGCGTCGAGCGAAACGGCACCGAGCGAAATTGTGACGAACCCCTTCATCGGGGTGCCGACGACCCGGTGGTGTGCGATGATTCGCACCCGCCGGGTCGTCGGCGTTTTGACCACTCGAACGCCGGGTGGTTGTCCCGCTCCGCAACGCACACCCAACCCAATCACCCGCACCGCACTCACACGTGATCGACCAGTTCAAACGCTCCGCCCTCCTCCCGCTGCTCGCCGTCGTCCTCGGTCTGTTGGTCGGTGCCGTCCTGATCCTCGCTGCGGGCAACAACCCGGCCTCCGCCTACTGGGCGATGGCCCAGGGCGCCTTCGCCGGAGGTGACGAGTTCGGTCGAACGCTCGAGAAGGCCACGCCGCTCGTGCTCGCCGGTCTCGCCGTCGCCGTTGCGTTCAAGGCCGGGCTGTTCAACATCGGTGGTCAGGGCCAGCTGTTGTTGGGTGCTGCCTTCTCGGCCTACATCGGCTTCCGGTTCTCGCTCCCCGGCTTCTTGCACATCCCCCTCGCCATGCTCGTCGGTGGGCTGGTGGCCTCGCTGCTCGGCTTCTTGGTCGGAGCGCTCAAGGCCTTCCGGGGCACCCACGAAGTCATCAGCACGATCATGCTCAACTTCGTCGCCGCGAACTTCACCGATTGGCTGGCGAGTCGTGACGGCCCGTGGAACGACCCGGAGGGTGGCGCCATCGCCCGAACGCCCCTCATCGCCGAATCGGCGCAGATTCCGCGCATCGGCGGGCTCCCGCTCGGGTTCCTCGTGGCGGTCCTCGCCGCGGTCGCATGTTGGTGGCTGATCTCCCGCAGCACGCTCGGCTTCGAGATCTCGACGACCGGGCTCAACGCAGCGGCTGCCAAGTACGCAGGGATCAAGACCCGATGGATCATGATGCTGTCGATGGGTATCAGCGCCTTTCTCGCCGGTGTCGGCGGCGCCATCGAGACCCAGGGCGTGGTCAATCGCTTCGAACCGGGATTCAACTCCGGCCTCGGTTTCGACGGCATCACGATCGCCCTGCTCGCCCGGACCAACCCGCTCGCCGTCGTACCGGCCGCTCTGCTCATCGGGGCGATGGACGCCGGCTCGACGCTGATGCAATCACGAGCCAACGTCGCACCCGAGATCATCAACGTCATCCAGGCATCGATCCTCTTCTTCATCGCCGCTCCGAGCGTCGTCCGCTACCTGGCCCGGCTCCGAGAAGCCGACGAGTCCGAAGGCGTGAGCCTCTCCGCCGGATGGGGGTCCTGAATGACCGCTGCCACCACGACGTCAGCCATGCCGGCGGCAACCGGATCGAAGCGCGACCTCACCCCGTGGGTGATCGCCATCGCCGTGATCGCCATGATCATCACCGCCTGGATCTGGAAAGACACCGACACCGAAGCCGTGTTCGGCCGCACGATCCGAGCCGGGGCACCACTGATGCTCGGCGGGCTGTGCGGACTCATCAGCGAGCGTTCGGGCATCGTCAACATCGGCATCGAGGGTCAGATGCTCTTCGCCGCATACTGCGGCTTCATGGCATCGAGCTACACCGCCGGCACCGGCGCCTTCGTGTCGATCGTGTTCGGCGTGCTCGCCGGCATGGCCGCCGCCGCCCTGGTCGGCGCGTTCATGGCCTGGTGTGCCGTCACGCTCAAGATGGATCAGATCATCGCTGGCACCGTGGTGAACATCTTCGCCCTCGGCTTCACCAGCTACGCGTACGTGCAGGGCCGCACCCAGGCCTCGTACCCGCAGTGGAACATCCCGGTGCTCTCCGATCTGCCGATCGTCGGTCGAGGTTTCAGCCAGGGCCCGCTCACCTATCTCGCCTTCCTGGTGGTCGTGTTGGTGCACATCGGGATCTTCAAGACCCGCTGGGGTCTGCGGACCCGAGCGGTGGGTGAGCATCCTGGCGCTGCCGACACCGTCGGCGTGAACGTCTACCGCCTCCGGTACCGCAACATGATGATCGGTGGCGCACTGGCGGGCATCGCCGGCATGGTCCTCATCCAGTCGGCGTCGGCGTTCAACCGGGGCATGACCAACGGGATCGGCTTCATCTCCCTGGCGGTGATGCTCTTCGGTCGCTACCGGCCCTACGGCGTGCTCGGCGCCGCGCTCCTGTTCGGCTTCTTCAACGGTCTCCAGAGCCAGCTGCAGTTCCGTCAGGCGCTCGACATCCCGCCGCAGTTCTTCGGCATGATCCCCTACGTGCTCACGATCGTCGTGCTCGCCGTCGCCGGCCTCGCCGCTCGACCGCCAGCCGCCGCCGGCCAGCCCTACGAGAAGGGCTGAGTGCCAGACGTGACGAACAAGCCATTCGCACTCGAAGCCCGCGGGCTCACGAAGCGTTTTCCCGGCGTGTTGGCCAACGACGCCGTCGACCTCCAGATCCGCCACGGTGAGATCCTCGGTCTCCTCGGCGAGAACGGCGCCGGCAAGTCGACGCTCGTGAAGATGCTCTTCGGTGTCTACGACCCCGACGAGGGCGAGATCTACATGGAGGGCGAGCGGGTCGACATCCGCGACCCCGGCGATGCCATCGATCGCGGCATGGGCATGGTCCATCAGCACTTCCAGCTCGTCGGGCCGCTCACCGTCGCGGAGAACATCGTGCTCGGTGCGGAGCCCCGGAGCGGGCTGTTCATGAACACGAAGGGGGCTGAGAAGGAGGTCGGCGAGCTCAGCGCTCGCTTCGGCCTCGAGGTCGATCCCACCGCCGTGGTCGAAGACCTGCCCGTCGGCATTCAGCAGCGGGTCGAGATCTTGAAGGCCCTCTATCGCGGCGCCGAAATTCTCATCCTCGACGAGCCGACGGCCGTCCTCACCCCTCAGGAGACCGATGAGCTGCTGCAGGTCATGCGCGATCTCGCGGCCTCAGGCGTCGGCATCATCTTCATCACCCACAAGCTCCGAGAGGTGCTCGCCGTCACCGACCGCGTGGCCGTGATGCGCGACGGCAAGATGGTCGGAGCCGCCGACACCGAAGGCGCAACGCAGCAGTCACTCGCCGAGATGATGGTCGGGCGAGAGGTCGTCCTCCAGATCGACAAGGGCGAGACCACACCAGGCGACGAGATCCTCGTGATCGACGGACTGACGGTCCGCGACGATCGTGGTCAGACCGCCGTCGACGGCCTCGAGCTGTCGGTCCGGGCCAATGAGATCGTCGGTGTCGCCGGCGTCGAGGGCAACGGCCAACGCGAACTCGTCGAAGCCATCACGGGGATCCGCCATCCCGATGGCGGTCGAATCTCGATCCTCGGCACGGACACCACGACGGCCAGCCCACGCCACATCGCGACCATGGGCGTCGCCCACGTACCCGAAGACCGGGAGAAGGACGGGCTCGTCGGGACCTATTCGATCGCCGACAATCTCGTGCTCAACCGCTACTTCGAACCCGCCTTCGCCACCGGCGGTCGACGCCAGTTCGGCGCCATCAACGCGAACGCAGAGGACCTGGTTCAGCGCTACGACGTCGCGACGCCGAGCATCGAGACGCCAGCCAAGTCGCTGTCGGGCGGCAACAAGCAGAAGGTCATCGTCGCTCGCGAGCTCAGCACCGACAATCAGCTGGTCGTGGCATCGCAGCCGACCCGCGGCGTCGACGTCGGTTCGATCGAGTTCATCCACCAGCAGTTGGTCGCCGAGCGGGATCGAGGCGCCGCTGTTCTCCTCGTCTCGGCCGAGCTCGACGAGATCTTCAGCCTCGCCGATCGCATCGCCGTGATCTACGAAGGCGAGATCGTGGCGAACATCCCGACCGATCAGGCGACGCGCGAGCAGGTCGGTCTGTTGATGGCCGGCGCCGGCGACTGAGCACCACCCTTCCCGCCGGACCTCAGGTGGCCGTGTCGCCGAGCATGTCGTCGAGCTGATCGAACGCTTCGCCGATGCACGACGCCAGCGTGCGAGACCCGTTCGCTTGTTGCCACCGGTCGATGGCGACGTCGACCGCCACCATGGCCACCCCGGCGATGATGGGAGCGGATGAGCGGCGCTTCTTCGGGAGGAAATACGCCAGACCGTCGGCCAGCTCGGCCCGGTTACGAAGATCGTCCTCGACCGCCGCAGCGTGCACCTGCTCGGTCGCATACACGTAGCGAACGCGTCGGAGCTGAAACGCATCGGATTCGTCGTAGCGAGCGGCCAGTGACTCGATGAACGCGGCCCTGATCGCGTCGAGCGGTGGACGATCGGCACGCAGTTGCGCCTCGATCGCTCGGTCGATCTCGGCGTCGTGCTCATCCCACAGCACGATCGCCTCCTTGGTTTCGAAGTGCCGATACACCGTCGAGGCAGCGATACCCGCTGCGCTCGCGATGTCGTTGACCGTCACTGCGTCGAAACCGTCGGACTCGAACAGGTCGAGGGCGATGCGCTGCGTACGCCGCATGGTGTCGGTCTGCTTCTTCCGTCGACCGAGCGCCACCGTCGGAACGATACTCAGGATCATCCTCAAGGATGATGACAGAAATAGGAGTGACTCCTATTTTGAATCCATGGCATCTCACGACACCGGCAACCCGGCCCCATCAATCGCCCGCCAGAGCGGACCGACGAAGTCGGCAGATCGGCATCGTTTCGTCGATGCGCTTCGAGGATTCGCCCTGCTCGGGATCGTCATCGTCAACGTCGAGTACATCGTGCAGCCGGTCGACGTCGGCTGGCACGACGCAACGTCGGCCCTCGACCGAGCTGTTCGATGGTTCATCATCAGCTTCGGTCAGACGAAGATCTACCCGATCTTCGCCGCCTTGTTCGGCTACGGCCTCGCACTGCAGTTCAACCGAGCGAGCCAGACGGGGTCCGACGACGCATTGCGCGGCCGTCACCGCCGACGGATGACGGCGCTCGTCGTCGCCGGCGTCCTTCACGGCATTCTCTTCTTCCCCGGCGACATCCTGGTGATCTACGGCATCATCGGTGCCGCCTGCTTCCGCTTCCGCCATTGGGACACCCGCCGGCTACTCAAGCTCGCCGCCTGGGTCTACGGCGTGGCCTCCGCCTTCTGGCTCATCCTCGGTCTGCTCGATCTCGCCGCCGGAGGCACCGCCGTGACGGGAGACGCAGCGATGCTCGACACGCTGAGGAACGGCTCGTTTGCCGACGTCGTGCTCGACGTCCACCTCCCGAACTGGTTGGAGACCGTGTTCTTCCTGTCGATCCTGCAGGGTCCCGCCGTCGTCGCATCATTCGCGGTCGGCATGGCGCTCGGCCGGACCGATCTGCTCTCCCACCCCGAACGCCACGTTGATCGGGTCCGTTCACTGCTCACCAAGTGGTCGCTGCCCGTGCTCGCGACAGCGGGGCTCAGCGGCGTGCTGACCCTCGCCGCCACTCGCTCGGAGTCGATCGGGTTCGCCCTCGGCTTCACGATCGCCCCAGCGGTTGCCGCCGTGTACCTCGGCGTGCTCGGCATCACGATCGGCGTGAACGGGGGCCGTGTGTCGACACTGCTCGAGCGAGCCGGATCGATGTCGCTCACCGGCTACCTCGGCCAATCCGTGGTGCTGTCGACACTCGCCTACGGCTACGGCGGCGGCATCATCGGCATCGACCCCCTCGGCGGGACGCTGGTCGCCATCGCCGTGTGGTTCGCACTGACGGCCTTCGCTGACGTGTGGATGCGACGCCTGCGGTTCGGCCCCGCCGAGTGGGTGCTTCGCACGATCTCCTATGGGCAACGCCAGCCGATTCGTCGGTCAGCGAAACAACGAACGACGTAGTCGTCCCGACCCGGGCCCGGCCACTAGGTTGCCCCGATGCTGAGTGAGAGGGAACGGTCACTCCAACCGGAGTACGACGTGGTCGTGATCGGGTCGGGCTACGGCGGAGCGATCGCGGCGTCTCGCCTCGCTCGGGCCGG
>CALLIQ010000462.1 GCA_938008925.1 uncultured Acidimicrobiales bacterium | reverse complement strand
CGATCGCAGCGCGCAACGGACCAGCGATCGTCGTGAGCAACGAGGTCGGCATGGGCATCGTGCCGGGCGACCCGATGAGCCGGGCCTTTCGTGATCTGCAGGGGCGGGTGAATGCCGCCCTCGCTGAATCAGTCGACGACGCTCGCCTCGTGGTCGCTGGCCGCTTGGTTGCTCTCGAGCGTCTCGACGACGTGCTTGGCCAGTGACGTCAGCTCGGCCGAACGGGTCTGCGAGGCCCGGATGCGCTTGCGGGTGGCACCGATCATCGTGAACATGAACCACAGGCCGCCGAAGACGGCGACGGGCCCCCAGAACTCCGAGCTCCAGCGTTCGGTCAGCTCGTAGCCGAGGCCTCGTCCGAACCCGAGTGCGGTGATCGCCATGGCGATGGTCTGCCAGCGAGGTGAGTATCGGAACAGCCCGATCGCTTCGCCGCAGTACGCCACCGTGGCCGGGATGCACAGGATCCAGATGGCCAACGGATCCCAACTCTCGGGCCACGGGGCTGCGCCGAAGGCGGCGGCGAATGCGACGATGAAGCCGATCCCGTACAGCACGCCGCAGCGTCGACAGACGTGACGTGATCCGACGGTGACGCAGCGCTCTTCGTAGTCGTCGAACCAGTGGTGGGCGAGCCACATGTGCTTGCGGCTGATCCGATCCTTCTCGCGACGAGCGATTGACTCGAGCTTCGCGTCGAAGCGCGCCAGGGCGTCGGGATCGAGGTCACCGGTCTCAGACTGCACCTGGGCCCATCGGCCCATACGGCGTGAAGATGAGGGTTCGGTCAGAGGCCGAGGCAGGCGGCGAGCGCCGTGTCGACGACGTCTTGGAAGCCGGGGACCGATGCTGGGTCGTTGCCGGCCCGATTGAGCGTGTCCTGATCGAGCCCGGCGACGAGGTCGCTCGAGAAGACGTCGTCGGCGATGCAGTTGGCGTCGTCGAGTTCGATCTCGCCGGTCTCGAGCAACGACGTGACCAGAGCGTCGCGGTCGGCGTCGCCGCCTCCGCAGGCAGCCAGCGCGAGAGGGGCGCTCACGATGAGGGCGGCGAATCGGCGGCGTCGAGACATGGGCAACAGTCAATCTGCACGGATGGGATTTCGCACAGGATCGGCACGGATCGAACGAGCTATTGCAGGCCCTTGCTCGCGCCGCCGTCGACCGGAATCGCCGCTCCGGTGATGAACTTCGCATGGTCGGAACAGAGGAAGGCGGCGATGCGGCCGAAGTCGTCGGCGTCGCCTGCGGTCTTGGTTGGCACGCCGGCGGTCGCCGTTCCGATCCGGCCGGAGTAGACCTCGGTGACCCGAGGGGTGAGGTGGAGTCCGGGTTGGAGCGAGTTGACGGTGATGCCGTCGGCCGCGACGTCGGTGGCGAGCGTCTTGAGGAAACCGGTCGCGCCGGCCCGAGCCGTGTTCGACAGGATCAGATTCGAGATCGGCTGACGAACCGTCGAGCTGGTGATCGCCACGATTCGGCCCCAACGCTGTGCTTGCATGGCCGGCATCGCGGCCGTGCACATCGCGATCACCGACATCAGATTGAGGTTGAGGGCGTCTCGGTAGAGCTCGGTCGTCGCGTGTTCCCAATCGACGGCTGGTGGACCGCCCGCGTTGGTGATCACGATGTCGACCCCGCCGAGTTCGTCCGTCGCCTCGTCGACGAATGCGGTGGCACCTTCTGGGGTCGAGACGTCGGCGACGACGGGCCGAGCGAGGCCACCGTCGGCCACGATGCTCGCTGCGGCTTCTTCGACCTTGCCCTTCGTCCGGCTGCCGATGGCGACGACGGCGCCCTCCGCAGCGAGCGCCCGGGCACACCCGAGGCCGAGGCCTGACGATGCGCCGGCCACGATGGCGCGCTTTCCACTCAGTGCGAGATCCATCTCGTCTTCCCCTCCGCCTGGCTGTCGAGCCGGCCGACCGATTGTGTCGGGGAGGTTTTAGCCGCGTCGGCGGCTGGAGATCACGCCCGTGTTGAACCCGGCCAGGTGCAACCCGCCGGCGAATCGGGCGTGTTCGATCTTCGTGCAGCGATCCATCACCACATCGAGGTCGGCGGCGAGACCGATGGCGGCCGCCTCGTCGCTCCGGATCCCGAGCTGCAGCCACAGCGTGGAGGCGCCGATGGCCACGGCTTCCTCGGCGACGCCGGGGCAGTCGTCGGACTTGCGGAACACGTCGACCAGATCGGGGGTGACGGGCAGAGCCTCGAGCGAGGGGTAGCAGGTGATGCCGTTGATCTCGGTCTCGCGAGGATTCACGGGATACAGGTCGAAGTCGCACAGCGAGGACGCGAGATACGTCATCACGAAATTGCTCGCCCGGCTCGGGTTCGACGAGGCCCCGACGACCGCGATCGATTTGGTCCGGTCGAGGATCGCCTTGCGCTCGATCGCCGATGGCTCGCTGTAGGTGGTGGTCATGCGAACTCCTGGGCGGCGGCGAGCGCCTGATCGAGGTCGTAGAGGATGTCGTCGAGGTCTTCGAGACCAACCGACAATCGCACCGTGTCGGCGCCGACGCCAGCTGCGTCGAGTTGCTCGTCGCTCATCTGCTGGTGGGTGGTGGACGCGGGGTGGATCACGAGCGTGCGGGCATCGCCGACGTTCGCCAGGTGCGAGATCAACTCCAGCGTCTCGATGAAACGCTGGCCAGCCTTGCGTCCGCCCTTCACGCCGAACGTGAAGATCGCGCCCGGTCCCTTTGGCAGGTACTTCTCGGCGAGATCCCGATAGGGCGAGTCGGGGAGGCCTGCGTACTTGACCCAGGAAACTCGCTCGTCGCCCTCGAGCCACGCTGCGACGGCCTGGGCGTTGGCGACGTGGGCATCCATGCGGAACGGCAGTGTCTCGAGGCCCTGCAGCATCATGAACGAGTTGAACGGTGACAACGACGCACCGACATCGCGGAGCTGCTCGGAGCGAAGGGCGGTGCAGAACGCGTACTCACCGAAGTTCCCGACCCACTGCAGACCGTTGTAGGCCGGGATCGGTTCGGTCATACGAGGGAACCGGCCGGAGGCCCAGTCGAAGCGACCGGACTCGCTGATCACGCCGCCGATGCTCGTTCCGTGGCCGCCGATGAACTTCGTGGCCGAGTGCAAGACGATGTCGGCGCCGAACTCCATCGGGCGACACAGGTACGGCGTCGAGAAGGTCGCGTCGACGATGAGTGGGAGCCCGTGGCTGTGCGCCACGTCGGCGAGTAGCTCGAGGTCGGCGATGGCCCCCGACGGGTTGCCGATGATCTCGGTGTAGATCGCCTTCGTCTCGGGCCGGACGGCAGCGGAGAAGGCCTCGGGCGACGAGTTGTCGACGAAGGTCGTGTCGATGCCGAGACGACGGAGCGTGATGTTGAGCAAGGCGTAGGTGCCGCCGTAGATGCTGGCTGCGGCGACGATGTGATCACCCGCTCCGGCGACCGTTGTGAGGGTGAGGAACTCGGCGGCCTGGCCGCTCGAGGTGGCCACCGAACCGATCGCGCCTTCGAGACTGGCGATCCGTTCTTCGAACGCGGACGTCGTCGGGTTGGAGATGCGGCTGTAGATCGTCCCGTACTTCTGCAGGGCGAACAGGTCGGCGGCGTCAGCGGTGTCTTCGAACACGAAGCTGGTCGACTGGTAGATCGGGACGGCTCGAGCCCCGGTTGCGGCGTCGGGCTGGCCGCCCGCGTGCAGGGCCCGGGTTCGGAACCCCCACGATCGATCCTCGTTTGTCATGTCAGGCATCCTCTCACGAACCGTCCAACCGTCCTCATGGCCGCTGGATTCCTCATCGAGGTCAGATCGAGGCCGTGCCGATGCAATCACCGGTGCCTGCCTACGATGCCGGCGTGGATCTGGTCGGACGCATCGTGGCCGCAGTCTTGGCACTCGTCTTCGCGTGGGCGGCGGGAGCCAAGATCGCGACCCCTGAGGAGACCGCCGACGGCTTCGCCGAACTCGGTCTGCCTCGTCCCGCCCTGTTGATGCGGGTCATCGTCGGCGCAGAGGTCATCACCGCGCTGGTGCTGCTGATGGCGCCGGAATGGGGCGGCATCCTCGCCTTTGCGCTGTTGGCCGGGTTCACGGTGTACCTGGCCGACCTCGTCCGCTCCGGTCGGCCGGTGACGTGCCGCTGTTTCGGCGGCGCGAATGTCGAACCGGTTTCGTCCAAGAGTCTTCTTCGCAACGGTGTCCTGTTGGTGATGGCCGTCGTCGCTGCCACGTTCTGAGGCGCTCGGGCCCCATTTTCACTGGGGTTTCGGGGGCCCTGACAGGCTTGGGTCATCGGTCACGGGCACGTTCACCCCTGCATCCGATGCCCCGTACCCATCGAATCAATGGCACCATGTCAAACGTGCCAAGCAACGAGATTGCCGAACTGACCGCAAAGATCGATGGCGAAATCATCGATCGCAGCCGGGTGATCGATCACCTGCTCGATCTTCGACTCCTCACCACCGACATCGCTTTCACCGCCCAGGTGGATCGTCTCCTCGGCGACGTGCCGGGCGCATCGATGGTCGACGCCGCTTGGTGGCGTCAGGCGCTGGGGCAACTCGCCGCCAGCACCGAGCCTCAACCGGCCTGATCTTCCCGCCGCCACCCGGTTCCCCGGCGGCGGTCGACCTTCCAGCTCGGTTCTCCCTCTTCGGCGCGCCCGCCGGAACCCGTCTCACAGCGGCCTGAAGCCCCGGCTCGTCCCGACGCTTTCAGCTGCTTCTGGAGATCCTGCGCGCTCCGTCACTCGTTCTGGAGTCCCGGCGCGCCGATCTCAGCGCGCGCTGTCTCCAGAACGGAATGCACGGCGCGTAGAGCCTCCAGAACGCACAGCCTCCAGAACGGGGGAGCGGTGGAGTCAGGCGCCTCGGCGGCGATCGAGGCGATCGGCGCCTGCGTCGATGCCGGGCAACTGGGGTTGCACGCTCATCTTCTCCGCTGCGAGCTCCATCACGATCTGCTCGACCTCTGACCAGTCGTGCGCTCGCGGGCCTTCGAGGTCGGTGTTGTACGGCTGATCGAACACGATCACCGGGTTGCCGGTCTCGCGGAGCGCCTCGACGTTGTGGGGCGCGTCGTCGATGTAGACGTCGGCCTCGACCTGGGGCTTGGCACCGAGGAAACAGATGTCTCGGTAGGGGATCTGGGCCGTGTCGAGCCAGCCAACCGTGTCGCCGACGACGGTGGCATGACCCCAGTTGACATACAGCCGGTGGGTGATGATGCGAATCCACACGCCGGCGTCGGACAGGCGCCACAGCGCATCGGCACAGCCCTCGAAGGCCGGCAGGTTGGCCATCATCCGTTTCTCGACGACGGCGTACTGGTGCATCTCGCCGAACTCTTCGGGCGTCATGTCCCACTCGGCGAAGGACCAGGTCCGTTCGAGCGGAAGGGTCTCGGGGTCGACACCGCGTCGCTCGGCCACGATCTCTCGGAAGCCGATGGTGTAGTCGGCACAGACGCCGTCGAGGTCGACGCCGAACACGAAATCGCTCACAGCGCCCGACGTTAGCCACCGCCACGTATGATTCCGGGCAATGGCGAAGGACGTAGCGGTGGTGGTGGGCCCCGCGAGTGTTGACCAGGTCGTCGACGATGTCGGCACTGGACTGGTTGCGCGGGCCCACATGTTCGATCTCGATGTTGCGCGAATCGAGGTGTACCGCCTCGTTCACATGCGATTCGGCGACTCGGTCGCCCGGCCCGATGAGGCGATCGTCGATCTCGCGGAGGCGCTCCTCGTCGACCCAGTCGGCGAGTGGTGGATGCCGATCGATGATCACGGGGCCGACGACGGTCAGCTGATCGTCGAAACCGGTCTTCGTCCGGGCGTGACCGATCGAGAGGGCGCCGAGCTGGTCCGCGCTGCGGCCGAGCTCGGCATCGAGCTGGAAGCCGCCACCGTCGGCCGTCGCCACGTCATCACGACGGGGAGCTCCTTCGGTGGCGATGTCGACGTGTCAGCGCTCAGCCACCGTGTGCTCCACAACGACGTAATCGAACGCTGGTCGGTCGGCACGCTCCCAGCAGCGTTCGCCGATCTCGGTGCGAGCGCACCGGCCACCAGCCACATCTCGCTCGACGGGCTCGACGCCGACGGCCTCGCCGAGGTCAATCAACGACGTCGTCTCGGCCTCGATCCCGAAGAGATGGTGGCCATCCAGGCTCACTTCGCCGAGCTGGGTCGAGACCCGAGCGACGCCGAGCTCGAAACGCTGGCGCAGACCTGGAGTGAGCACTGCGCGCACAAGACCTTCCGTGCTGCGATCACGATGTCTGACGGCACCGAGGTCGACGGTCTGTTGAAGAGCCTCCTTCGCTCGGCCACCGACACCATCGATGCGCCGTGGGTGCGCAGTGCCTTCGTCGACAACGCCGGCATCGTCCGTTTCGACGACGAGTACGACATCGCCATCAAGGCCGAGACCCACAACCACCCCTCTGCGCTCGAGCCCTTCGGTGGCGCCAACACAGGTGTCGGCGGCGTCGTCCGCGACATCCTGGGCGTGTCGGCCAAGCCGATCGCCGTGTCCGACATCTTGTGCTTCGGGCCGAGCGATCTCGATCCCGCCGAGGTGCCCGATGGTGTGCTGCACCCCCGCCGCATCCGCGAAGGCGTGATCGCCGGCGTCGGCGACTACGGAAACAAGATCGGCGTACCGAACATCGCGGGCGCCATCGTGCACGACGAGTCCTACACGACGACGCCGCTCGTCTTCGCCGGTTGTCTCGGCCTCCTCCCCAACGGCTCGAACCCAACGAACGCTTCCGCCGGTGATTCGATCGTCGTGTTCGGCGGTGCGGTTGGTCGCGACGGCGTCGGCGGTGCCACGTTCTCGTCTCAGACCATGGCGGCCGAGACGGCCGAAGTGGCCGGATCGTCGGTGCAGATCGGCGACCCGATCGTGGAGAAGGGCCTGATCGACGTCATCGTCGCCGCCCGAGACGCCGGCCTCTACACCGCCGTCACCGACTGCGGTGCCGGCGGCCTGTCATCGGCGGTCGGCGAGATGGCCGAGACCCTCGGCGCCGAGGTCGACCTCCAGCTCGTGCCCCGCAAGTATCCCGGCCTCGCACCGTGGGAGGTGTGGCTGTCCGAAGCGCAGGAGCGCATGGTCGTCGCCACCGCCGACCCCGCCCCCTTGCTCGAACTCTCCGAGCGATGGGGAGTCGGTGCTGCGGTGATCGGCACGTTCACCGGTGAGGGCCGACTCGTCGTTCGCGACGGTGATGCAACCGTCATCGACATCGACTGCGAGTTCCTCCACGATGGCCGGCCTCGGCGTCAGATGAGCGCCACGGTCCCCGAGACCGATCGCCCGGAGCGCAAGCCGATCGACGGCTACGACCCGGCGGCACTGCTGCTCGGTCTGCTGAGCCACCCCTCGATTCGGTCGAACGAAGACGTCGTTCGAACCTACGATCACGAAGTGCTCGGCGGCTCGGTCGTCCGTCCTTACGGCGGTGCGGCGGGAGACGGCGCAGCGGACGGCACTGCAATGGTTCCTCCCGGAACCTCGGGTGATCGTGCGGTCGCGATCGGCATCGGCGTGAACGCGCTGCTCGGCGATCTCGATGCCGAGGCGATGGCATGGCACGCCATCGACGAAGCGGTTCGCAACGTGGTGATCGCCGGGGCCGACCCCACCGAGTTGTCGCTCCTCGACAACTTCGCATGGGGCGACCCGACCGACCCGATCGCCCTCGGCCGCCTCGTCGCCGCCTG
>CALLIQ010000461.1 GCA_938008925.1 uncultured Acidimicrobiales bacterium | reverse complement strand
GGTCGACCGAGCGACAGCAGTTCCCCACATCGAACTCGATGCTGTCGACTTCGTCGGCGTGAACATCGCAGAGGGTGTGAGCGCCAAAGACGGTCGAGCCGCCGTCGATGGTGTGGCCGACAACTTCCCGCAGCTTTCCGTGCAGGACAACACCGAGTTCCAGGAAGGCCTCGAGGGGCAGGTCAATTCATTGCTCCTCGTGGTGAATGGGCTCCTCGGGCTCTGTCTGATCATCGCCTTCTTCGGCATCATCAACACGATGGCGCTGTCGGTGCTCGAGCGAACCCGAGAGATCGGACTGTTGCGAGCGGTCGGCATGACCCGATCGCAGCTTCGCTCCTCCATCAGGTGGGAGGCCGTGATCGTCAGCCTGTTCGGCGCTCTGCTCGGCGTGTTCATGGGTGTCGTCCTCGCCTGGGCCGGCATCTCGGCCCTGCCCGAGGGCTTCATCACCAGCACGGCGATCCCGTTTGGCAGCCTCATCTCCTACGTGGTGCTCGGTGGCCTGCTCGGCGTGTTTGCCGCCTACTTCCCGGCCCGTCGGGCAGCCAAGCTCAACGTGCTCGAGGCAATCGCCACCACCTAGGCCGCCACCAACTAGGCCGCCACCACCGAGCCGGCCACCACCGAGCTCGTCCCGACGTGCCCGCGGTCGCTCTCCCCTTGCGACCCGGGCACCTCGGGCCACTCCACTCCTCGCCGGACCGCTCCGTTCATTAGGGTCACGCCGGTGGGGACACTCATCGAAGAACTGAACAGCCGGCTGCCCGCCGAACGGATCCAGACCGATCCGGACGTCGTTGCGGCCTACGGCCAAGACCGTGCCATCTTCGAACGAGGTGGCACGGCGGCCGTTTTGGTGAGCCCGCACTCGACCGACGAGGTCGTCGCTGCGGTGAAGGCCGCTGTGGCCGCCAACGCCATCATCGTTCCCCGAGGCGCCGGCACCGGTCTCACCGGGGCAGCCAACGCCATCGATGGCTGCATGATGCTGTCGCTCCACAACATGACCGACGTCATCGAAGTCGACCCGGTCAATCGCATGGCCCGAGTGCAACCCGGGTTGGTCAATGCCGACCTCAAAGCTGCCGTCGCCGCTCACGGTCTGTACTACCCCCCGGACCCGGCGTCGGTCGACATGTCGAGCATCGGCGGCAACGTCGCCACCAACGCGGGTGGGCTCTGCTGCGTGAAGTACGGCGTGACCCGCGACTACGTGATGGGACTCGAGGTCGTGCTGGCCAACGGCGACGTCATCCGCACCGGGCGAGAGACGATCAAGAGCACCACCGGACTCGACCTGACCGGCCTCTTCGTCGGGTCGGAGGGGCTGCTCGGGATCATCACCGAGGTGACGGTGAAGCTCGAACCCGCCCCGCCACCCCCGGCCACCGCCGTCGCCTACTTCGACGAGCTCCGCACGGCGGGCGAGGCGATCCAGGCGATCTTCGCGAACGGTCTGCAGCCGACGGTGATGGAGATCATCGACCGAGCATCACTCGAGATCGTCGAGCGGTTCTTCCCGATGGACATCGACACCAGCGCGGCATGCCTGATCCTGATGCAATCGACGCCGTCCGATCAGCCGATCGAAGAGCTCGCCGCCGTGTGTGAGGAGCACGGGGCGTCGTTCGTGTACCACGCGGCCGATCCGCACGAAGGGGAGATGCTGCTGGAGGTCAGGCGCAAGGTCTGGCCGGCGGCCGAGCGGCTCGAGAAGTCGCTGCTGCCTGAAGACGTCGCCGTCACCCGCGATCGCCTCCCCGAGTTGTTGGAGGGCATCGTCGAGATCGCGGAGCGGCACGACGTGTTCATCCCGACGATCGGGCACGCAGGCGACGGAAACATGCACCCGTTGCTCGTGTTCGACGAGAACGACGAGGACGAGCTGGCCAGGGTCAAGCAGGCCTTCACCGACATCGTCGAGTTGTCGCTCAGTCTCGGCGGGACGATCGCAGCCGAGCACGGCGTCGGCACCCTGAAACGGCAGTTCCTCGAACAAGAGGTCGAGCCCACCCATCTCGCCATGCAGCGCTCGGTCAAAGCCCTGTTCGACCCCGACCACCGCCTCAACCCCGGCAAAGCCCTCTGACCCGGGGCAACGCAAAGCGTTGCCGGGAGTTGCGAGCGCCAGCGAAGAACTCAAAGCAAGCGGAGGCTGCCGGGAGTTCTGAGCGCAAGCGAAGAACTCGAAGCAACGCGAAGCGTTGCCCTTGACCTTCACCATGGTCGAGGTGCTTCGGTGGCGAGATGCATGCGCTCTTGCCTCCCAAACTGGTCCTCCTGCTGATCGTCGCCATGGTGGCGGCGACGGCCGCATTGCCCGTCACCGTCTTGGTCGACGGATGGTGGCGCGTCGTCGGGTGCGTCCCAATGTGCGCCGGGCTCGCGCTCGCCGTGTCGGGCAGCCGGCTGTTCGAGCGGGTGGGCACGAACATCCAGACCTTCGATGATCCCGACCAGCTCGTGGCAACCGGGCTGTTCACGATCACCCGAAACCCGATGTATCTCGGCTTCGAGCTCCTGCTGATCGGCATCGCGATCGCGCTCGGCTCCTGGGT
>CALLIQ010000460.1 GCA_938008925.1 uncultured Acidimicrobiales bacterium | reverse complement strand
TGGTCTGTGGTCGGCGGCGCCGTGGTCGGCGGTGCTGTGGTTGGCGGCGCAGTCGTGAGCGGCTCTGTCGTGAGCGGCTCTGTCGTGGGGGCTGCCGTCGTCGGAGTCGTGGTGGGTGATGAAGCCGTGGTCGGTGGGATCGTCGGGGCCGCCGCCGTCGATGGAGTGCTGGTCGGTGGGGCGCTGGTCGGGACGGTGCCGCCATCGATGAAGTCGCCTGACCCGAAGGGCATGTCGAAGGTCTCGGAGTGGGCGCCGCTGTCGGACACCCAGCTCACGGTGACAGCAAGGCTGCGTGGCGAGGGTGCGGTCTCGCGAACGGTGACCTTCAGCGCCGTGAAGTCGGTCTCGGACTGCGTCAGGGTGTCGTCCCAGTAGCCGCTGGAGTAGCCGTCGACGGGGAACGCCGGGTATTCGACGACGACGCCTTCGCTGCCGGTGGCGGTCACCTTGAGCTCGCGGGCGTCGGCGTGGAGCGACGTCCAGTTGATGGCGATCCACCGGCTCTCACCGGCCTCGACCTCGGCGACGGTGTCGGAGAGGGGCATCACGACGGCGTCGCCGGAGCCCGACGTCTCGATCGTCGTTTCGGTGATGACCGGGTCGTCTTCCTGCTCGGCGAGGGCGCCAGCGGTCGATGGGGTCGCGAGAGCGATCAGCACACCAGCCGCCGCGACGCGGCGATACAACCGTCCAAACTGCATGGAGGTTGTATCGGTCGCTTCAGCGGAGGGAGTTGAGGGACTTCTCGCTGCTGGGTTGTGATCAGGGCCGTTTGACCCGGTGGATCAGTTCTGATCGCAAGTGACGATCGGCGTGCCCTGCGTCGGGACGAGCTCGCCGCCGAAGCCGTTGTTCTGCTGGCCGCCGACGGTCTTCCATGCGGGAACGGTGCCCGTGATCACGATGTCGGTGCCGTTCTGGATGAGCTCGAGGTTTTGGCCGTCACCGTTGAAGTTGAGTGCGGTGATTTCGTAGTTCACGTCCGGGATGATGAACTCGAAGTCGACGGCGTTGCCGGTGGTGTTTCGGACCTGGAAGGTGAAGGTGTAGGGCGCGGTGAGGAAGGAGTCGATCTCCATGTGCTCACAGGCGACGGGCTCGACGGTCGTCGAGACGGTGGTCGACGGGCTCGTGGTCGGCGGGGCCGTCGTCGGTGGTGCGGTGGTCGGGGCTGCGGTCGTGGGAGGCGCTGTCGTTGGAGGCGCTGTGGTCGACGTGGTGCCGGCGTTGCTGCCGTCACCGTCGTCGAACAACAGATCGAAGTCTTCGGTCTGCGGTCCGGTGTCGGAGACGTAGTCGACGGTCACCCGCAGGAACCGGGGCTCGGGCGCATCATCACGGACCGAGATCTTGAGGGCGGTGTAGTCGACCTCGGACTCCGAGAGGGTGTCGTCCCAGTAGCCGCTCGAGTAGCCATCGACCGGGTAGGCGGGATAGCCGACCACGATGCCCTGGCTGCCGATGGCGGTGACCTTCAGCTCGCGGGCGTCGGCGTGGAGCGACGTCCAGTTGATGGCGATCCACTGGCTCTCTCCGGCCTCGACGGCGGCGACGGTGTCGGAGAGGGGGACGACGCGTGCGTCGCCAGTTCCCTGGTCATCGACCGTGGTCTCGATGTCGGCGCTGGCCACCGAGGCCGAGCCGAGCGTGAGCGCGAGTGCGGCGAGTGCCGAGCGGGAGAGGAGACGTGCGATTGCCATGCCCGATGTATCGGCACTCGCAGCCCCGCGGGTTGAGCCGATTCGTGACCGGTGGGTACCTTCACCCTTGTCGCGCGCACACCTGTGTCGGAGCCGCCAGACGCGACAAGACCCCCGCCCGGGCTTCGGACGAGGGTCTCATTCAGGCATTGGGGGCGGCCGCACTGGGGTCTAGCGGCGAACGACCTCGATGGAGATCGACTGCGAGATGCCGCTCTGACCGGTCGCGGTGTCGCCGGCGTAGGGGATCGCCGTGATGTCGTAGCTGCCGGTCTTGGGGCTCCAGGCGGCGTAGTCGATGTTGCCGTTGCCGTCGACGCCGTAGTCACCGACGATCGTGTAGGGGAACCACTCCTCGATCTTGAAGAGTTGATCGTTGACCACATAGGCCACCGATTCCGTGACGTCGTTTGCGGTCGCCTCGATCGTCAGGTGGTTGCCGTACTCGCGGAGGCTGATGACCTCGCCACCGGTGAGTTCCATGATTCGCTCGTCGCTCTTGGCGTCGACGAGGTAGAAGGTGAAGACCTCGGGGATCGGCGCCGGAGCTGCGGTGGTCGGTGGTGCGGTGGTGGGTGCTGCCGTCGTCGGCGGCGCCGTCGTTGGGACTGCGGTCGTCGGAGCTGCGGTGGTGGGAGGCGTCGTGGTCGGCGGGACGGTGGTGGTCGAGCCACCGTTGCTGTTGTCGCCGCCGTTCTCATCGGGGACGTTGTCGAACGGCATGTCGATGGTCTCGGTGTGCTCGCCGGTGTCGGAGACCCAGCTCGCCGTCACCCGCAAGAAGTGGGGGGCGGGTGCGTCTTCACGAACCGTGATCTTGAGGGCGGTGTAGTCGGTCTCGGACTGCGTCAGGGTGTCGTCCCAGTAGCCGCTGGAGTAGCCGTCGACGGGGAACGCCGGATACCCGACGATCACGCCTTCGCTCCCGATGGCGGTCACCTTGAACTCGCGCGCGTCGGCGTGGAGCGACGTCCAGTTGATGGCGATCCACTGGCTGTCACCAGGGTCGACCGATGCGATCTTGGGCGAGAGGGGAACCACCTCGGCATCGCCGGATCCGTTGGTGACGACGGTGGTTTCGGTTTGGGCGCCGGCGATCGAGGCGGAGCCGAGCGTGAGCGCGAGTCCGGCAGCAGCCGCACGGGTCAGAGTCTTTCCAAGTGCCATGTGCCGTCTATCGGCCGCCGAGACCGCACTGGTTGAGCGGTTTCTCCCGCCGTGGGCGAGATCACCCTCGCTGCCCTCGGCCCTCTGTGGCAGCGCCGGCACCCAGATGCGTCAGCTCACACCATCGCTCAGGCCCCGTCGCCCGGTGGCGTGATTCCCATCGTTTCGCGCAGGTGAGTGAGCCGTTCCTCCGCGCTCACGGGTGTCTCCGTCCGTTCGCCATCCGTGATGGTCACTAGGCGATTGCGCAGGACGGTGATGCGGTCGGGTCCGCCGTCGATGAGCCTCGTGGCAAACGCCTTCGTCCGGAAGTGGCCCTCGTCGTCGGCCTGGAGCGCCTGGGAGGCGGGTTCGAAGTCGGCGAGCTCGTGGGCGACGCGTTTGAACCGGTACTGGGCAGCCGGGACGTCGTCTTCGATCCTGGCGAGCGTGGTGCCCTGCGGGCTCGCGATGAACTGGTAATCGTCGTTTCCGCCGTCTTGGGGGTCGGCGACGTTGAGCCGGAGTGGCGTGATGAAGCTGTCGCCGAAGCCGACGTCGACGAGCAACGGCTCGTCGACCATCACCTCGAGCGCGACGTGATCGATCACCGTGCTCGG
>CALLIQ010000459.1 GCA_938008925.1 uncultured Acidimicrobiales bacterium | reverse complement strand
GGCGACTACGGCTGGCACGTGACCGTCGGCCACATGTTGCGTCAGGTGGCGTGGGACGAAGAGCAGCACAATGCGCACTCCGACGAGTTCATTCGCCGAGGGGCGAGGTTCTCACGTCGCAACGGCTGAACCGGTTCGGTCTTTCGTGATCCAGTCCAGCTGGACACGCTCAGCGTGGGGCGAGTCCGAATGCGTGCTGGTCGAGCACCTGGTCGAGCAGGCCGTCTGGCCAGCCGAGGTGTGGATGGGCGATCAGGAGCGAGGCGACGCCATGGAGTGCTGTCCACAACACGATCGCGACCTCGGTCGGGTCTCGATCGATCATCTCGCCGTTGTCTCGCGCTGCCGTGAGGTCGTCGACGAGCGCGTGGAAACCGACGCTCGCCATCATGATGTCGAGGCTGTTCTGCGTCCCATCGGGGTCGGGTGTCATGAACAGCAGGCGATAGGGCACCGGGTGACTGACGGCGAAGTCGACGTAGGCGTGGGCTCGGCGGCGAAGCCGAGTGTCGATGTCGGTTTCTGAGGACAGCTGCTGGGAGACCTCGGTGGCCATGTCGTCGAGAGCGGTCGTCGCCGCGGTGACGAAGAGCTGGGTCTTGTTGTCGAAGTGCTGATAGAGCGCCGGCACGGTCTTGGCGACGTCGTCGGCGAGCTGGCGGACCGAGATGTCGGCGGGCTCTTGGCCGTCGGCCATGCGAGCGATCGCGGCTTCGAGGATTCGGTTCCGCAGGAGGTGTCCCTGGCCTCGGGGTGATCGGCCTGATTCGTCCGGCGACATCGGCGAATCCTAGTTGTCGCTTCGTGGCGACGTCTCCGACTGAGCATCGCTAACTTACCACCGCTAAGTTAACATCGGTAACACAGCACGTCGGCAACGAAGTAAGCGTGCTGCGACATGAGAGCGAACGCTCGATGCACGAGAGGAACGAGGCATGACCGACACGATCGCCACCGGAACGAACCGGCGCTTCCACCACACGGCGACAACCACCGGTACCGCCGCAGACGTGTGGCGGTTGTGGACCGATGTGAGTTCGTGGAAGCGGTGGGACAAGGGTCTCGCCGACGCGACCATCGATGGGCCCTTCGAACAAGGAGCGATCGGGACGATCATCCCGAAGCGAGGCCGCGACGCTCGCTTCACGGTGACCGACCTCGACCCGGGCGTCGCCTACACGTTTGCGACCGACCTTCCCGGTGCACGGCTGTGCATCCGACGAGACTTCGTCGAGGGCCCGGCGACGACGTTCCGCCACATCGTCTGGTTCGAGGGGGCAACGGCGCGGATCTGGGCGGCGGTGCTCGGTCGCGGATTCCGCCGTGAGCTGCCCGCGGCGATGGCGATTCTGTCGGAGCGAGCGTCGGCGGGCGACGCATGACGGCCTCAGCGCCACGGCCGATGGCGATGCCGACGAGCGTCTCCTTCAGCGTTCGCGACGGCGAGGTGCGCGTGCACGCCATCAGAACCGGCACGGTCACGATCAAGCGGTGCCATCACACGTGCTGTCTGCCCGAGCGCAGTCCGATGGCGCTCCGCTTCGCTGCGATCTTGGGCGATCGCCGATTCGCCGATCCGCTGCCGATCTGGACGTTCGTGATCGAACACCCGGAGCGGACCATCGTCGTCGACGCCGGTGCGACCCCCGACTACAACGACGACTCGTCGTGGCGCCGCGATCGTCGGGGCGGCTCGCTGATCCGCAGCTTCATCCGGATCGGCGTGGAGCCTGAGGAGACGCTGCCAGCACAGATGATCGAGCTCGGCGTGTCGCCGGCCGACGTCGACGCAGTCGTGTTGACCCACCAACACATCGATCACACGGCGTCGGTCCCGGCCTTCGCCAATGCGACGATCTGGACCACCAAAGCCGAGGATCGTGCCGCGCAGCAGGTCGGCGCGTTCTGGTGGCGATGGCGCAACGCCGACACGACGATCGGCCACGTCGACGTCGAGGGCGCTCCGCAAGTGGGGGACCCGCAGGGCTTCTTGTCTGGAGTCGACCTCACGAGCGATGGCGCGATTCGGGCGTCGCACACGCCGGGCCACACACCCGGCTCGGTGTCGGTGCGGCTGCGAACCGATGCGTGCACGCTCTGGTTCACCGGCGACACCTCGTTCACCGCGCGGTCGATGAACCCGACCGAGCCGACCGCCGGGATCCACACCGACATGCGAGCGGTTCGCACCCTGCACGCGTCGCTGCGGGGCGAGGACGTCATCCTCCCGTCTCACGACTGGGACAACCCCGAGCGACTGGAGCGGGCGGGTCGAGTCGTGAAGTGATCACAGGTGAACGAGGAGCTCGGCGAAGAGCACCTCGGGGTCGCGCTCGAGCCCGCGTTGGGCGAACCACGCGCAGGCGTTCTCGACGTCGCGGTGCAGGTAGTTGAGTCCCTGCGGGTTGGCGGCGAGGTCGAGCGCTTGGGGGAAGTCGATGAACCACAGCTCGTCGTGCCACCACAGCAGGTTGAACGCCGAGAGGTCGCCGTGGACCCAGCCGGAGGCCGTCATCACCACGAGTCCGTCTCGCAGCTGCTCGAAGGCGTCGGTGAGCTGAGCGGCATCGAGTCGGGCCCGGGCCAAGTGCGGGGCCGCGCCCTGTCGATCGCCGATGTATTCGAGCAGGAAGCGATCGTCGCCGTAGCTCACGGGGAAGGGGCAGCGAAGACCGGCTGACCAGAGCGTCCGCATCACGTCGTGCTCGTGACCCGTCCACCGGTTCTGGAGGAGCCGCTTGCCATAGGCGGTCATGGCCGACACGGCTCGGCGGTCTCTGGTCTTGCGGAACTGCCGACCCTCGCGGTATTCGACGTCGTTGCGGAACGTCGACGCCTTCTGCACGCCCATCGCTTCGAGCGTTCCCTTGGCTTTCACCTCCCTTGGGAGGTAGCGCTTCTCGGCGAGCAGACACCAGCGGTCGGGGTCATCCGCGCTGCGTCGTTCGATCAGGTTGATCTGGGCTTCCTTGCCGGTCCGCAACACGCCGAGGTCGGCGTCGAGGTAGGGGGACGGCACGAGCCACTCGGGCTCATTGGTTTCGGGCTGGTTGGTTTGGTCGTGGTCGGGTTGGTGGTCGTCGTGGGGTTGCTGATGGTCGGGCTGATGGTCGTCGTGGGGGACGGTCTCGTTCACTGGTCTGGCTCACTTCGCGGAGGAGAGCCCGCGGCTCTCGTCGGTCTGGCGTTCGGTCGGGGTCGCCCGATGAGGGCGGACCGGTCGCAGTTCCGACGGCGACGCGAGCGGTGCTCGAGCGTCGGGAGGTCAG
>CALLIQ010000458.1 GCA_938008925.1 uncultured Acidimicrobiales bacterium | reverse complement strand
CGTCGCCAACGATCAGTTCATGTGCTCGGCCGACGAGTTCGCTTCGTGGGCCGAGGGCCGGAAGTCGTTCAAGATGGAGGACTTCTACCGTTGGCAGCGGACCAGGCTCGACGTGTTGATGGAACCCGACGGCCAACCGGCCGGCGGTCGCTGGAACTTCGATCACGACAACCGTGAACCGCCGCCCACCGACGGTCGAGCGTGGCCGCCGATCACCGAATTCGAACTCGACGCCATCGACGACGAGGTGATCGAGTCGGGAGAGAACGGACCATCACCGCTGTGGGGCGCGGCCCCTCGCGGAACGTGGCCGGTGACGAGGGCGCAGGCGCTCGAGCGGCTCCAGGAGTTCATCGACGAAGGACTCGCCCCCTTCGGCGCACACGAGGACGCCATGCTCGAACGGGAGTGGAAGCTCGCGCACTCGGTGCTCGCATCGTCGATGAACATCGGACTACTCCACCCCTCCGAGATCGTCGAGGCAGCAGCTGAGGCCCATCGAACGGGTGCGGCACCGATCAACTCCGTCGAGGGCTTCGTCCGCCAGGTCATGGGATGGCGGGAGTACGTGTGGGGCCTCTATTGGCTCTGGCTTCCCGACTATCGGGACAAGAACGAGCTCGCCGCTACGAGACCAGTTCCGCCGGCGTTCACCGGCGACGCACCGACCGAGATGGCATGCGTGTCGAGCGTGATCTCCCATCTCCACGACAACGGCTACACCCACCACATCGAGCGTCTCATGGTGCTCGGCAACCTCGCCCTGACCGCCGGAGTCGACCCCCAGGCGATGATGGATTGGATGTGGGCGAGTTTCGTGGACGGCGCCGAGTGGGTCATGGTCCCGAACGTGATCGGCATGGCCCTCCACGCAGACGGCGGAATGATGGCGACCAAGCCGTACGCCTCGGGTGGGGCCTACATCAACAAGATGAGCGACTCGTGCAAGGGCTGCCGGTTCGACCCGAAGAAGCGAACCGGCGAGAACGCATGCCCCTATACCTCGCTCTATTGGGACTTCCTCGCCCGAAACGAGGAGGCGCTCGCCGGCAACCACCGGATGGCCCGCCAGCTCGCCGGAATGCGTCGGCTCAAGGACCTCGATGCGACGAGGGAACGAGCGGCCGAGGTCCTCATCGCTCTCGACGCGGGGACACTCTGACGATGGGCCGCAATCGAAGGGCCCCGGCGGCAGCGACACCTGCGACGAAGACCTGCGAGCGATGCGGTCGCACGATCGAGTGGCGCAAGAAGTGGGAGCGGGACTGGGACGGGGTTCGGTTCTGTTCCAAGGCCTGCCGATCGACCAAGCTCACTGCGACCGATCACCGAATCGAGACGACGATCGTCGAGCTGCTCGAACAGCGTCGCCGTGGAGCCACCATCTGCCCCTCCGACGCCGCTCGTGGCCTCGAGGCCGACGAGGATGCGTGGCGAGCACTGATGGAACCAGCACGACAGGCAGCTCGCCGTCTCGTCGCCGCAGGCACGGTCGAGATCACCCAGAAGGGCGTCGTGGTCGACCCCTCGACGGCGAAGGGCCCGATCCGGATCCGTCTAGCCGAAGGCGGTTGACGGGAGGGCGGTCTCCCCCGCTTCGAGGCCGGCGCAGATCCGGCGCGCCACCGCCGACGGTGTCAACCCAGCGGGCATCTTCGGAGCCGTGCCGGCGATCGGGTGATCGGCGAGACCCGTCTCGGTGTGGGGCGGACGAGCATCGAGCACCCGAAGCTTTTTGCGCCGGTACTCCCTCGCCAGCGCTTCACCGAAGGATCGCCCTGCGGCCTTCGACGCACCGTACGCAGCCATACCGGGAAGGTTCTGCTCAGCGATCACGCCGGAGATGGTGACGAACGCTCCGCCGGGTTCGAGCGTGGACCCCGCGGCCTTGGCCAACATGATCGGGACGAAGGCGTTGGTGAGAAAGAGCTCCTCGATCGTGTCGACGTCGAGATCGTCGACAGGCCCGAACGCGACCACGCCAACCGCGTTGATCACGACGTCGAGCGTGCCCATGGTCTCCTTCGCAAGGGCGACCGCCTGTGCGCAGCCCTGCTCCGATCGGAGGTCGATCGCCGCGGTCGCTCGACAGCCTGCGACGGCATCGACGCGTTCGGGGGTGAGGGCGACGCCGACCGTTTCCGCCCCCCTCGCCATGAGCTCGTCGAGCAGGGCACGACCGAGGCCGCCGGTCGCCCCGGCGAGCAACACCGAGGCGCCTGAGAGTGGGTGGTTCGGTGTGTCCATCGTGCAGCCCTGCGTGGTGAGGTGGTGGCCGTGAGAGGTTGGTGGTCAGGTGGTGGTGAGGAGATCGCTCACCCGAGATCGCTCTTGGCAGTCTGGCAAGGAGAGCCGCGGCACGGTGGATCGGAGGGACGATCCGACTCTTCAGCGGAGACGGGCCGATATCGGGCGGCGCAACCGCGCGCCGGGGCTTACGATCCAATGCAATGGACCTTCGCCTGATCGCATCGGACATCGACGGCACGTTGCTCGGGCACGACCATCAGGTCAGCGACCGCACGGTCGAGGTGCTGGAGGCTGCCGCAGCAGCTGGAGTCGAGGTCGTCGCTGCGACCGGGCGCAGCCACTGGAGTGCGATCGACGTCCTCGACGGCCTGGCGTGCATCCGATGGATCATCGGCTCGAACGGGGCAACGCTCTATGACCGACACGTCGGCGAGGTCGTGAAACGCCATGTGCTCGACCCGAGCGTGAGCCGACCGATGCTCGCTCAGATCGTGGAGGAGCACCCCGGCGTGGCGTTTGGGTGGGAGACGGGTGCCGGGGTCTGGTTCTCTCCGGAGTTCTTGGCCATCCGTCGAGCCAACGCACCGGATGCGCCTTCGCTCGATCGATTCGCAGCTCCGTTCGACCCCGCGGCGGACGACCTCGTCAAGATCATGATCCAGCACCCCGAGCTGCGTGAGATGGAGTGGCTCGACACGCTTCGAGCGCTCCTCCCCGGCGAACTCAGTGCGTCGACCTCCGGCGCAGCGTTCGTCGAGGTGACCGCACCGGAAGCCGACAAGGGCGTTGCGCTCGCTGCGTTGTGCACCGACCTGGGCGTCGACCAGGCGCAGACGATCGCCTTTGGCGATCACTCGAACGACCTCGGCATGCTGGCCTGGGTCGAGCGGGGTTTCGCCATGGCGAATGCTCACCCGTCAGTGCTCGGCGCGACCACCGAGCGGGCCCCACACCATCTCGACCACGGCGTTGCCGAAACGGTGGCGGCGCTGCTGGCCAACGACTGATCTCGCCGGCCAGCCGCGACGAGTCAGCGCTTTGGCACGACCTCGGCGCCCGGTTCTTCTGGCTCGTCGTCGACCATCTCGGGTGGGAAGCCGGTGGTCGTGATGTCGAGGCCGGTCGCATCCTCGAGGCGTCGGATCACGTTGGGCGACCATTCGCGCATCCCGTATCGCTCGGCCGCATCATCGAAGATCGAGCGCAGCAACGGAGCGACCTCGAGCGGCACCTCGGCCCGATCCGCAACGGCCTGGAACAGCGAGATGTCCTTGATCACCAGGTCCATCGTGAAACTGATGTCGCGACTGCCGTTGAGGATCACCTGGCTCTCGGTCTCGTGCACGAACGAATTGCCAGACGAGATGCGGATGGCCTCGTAGGTGGTGTTGAGATCCATCCCGGCCGCGGCGGCGGTTGCGAGCGCCTCGGTGACCGACACGAGATTCGCCGTGGCCAAGTAGTTGGTCACGACCTTCAGCACCGATGCCGAACCGATCGGACCGGTGTGGAGAATGCGGCGTCCCATCGTGGTGAGAACCGGGAGGAACCGTTCGAAGGTCTCGCGATCACAGCCGGCGAAGATCGAGATGTTGCCGGTGTCCGCCCGATGGCAGCCTCCGGATACCGGGCAGTCGATCGCCGACGAGCCGATCGCTTCGACCTTCGCGCCGAGGCGCTTGATCTCGGCTTCGTCGGTCGTGCTCATCTCGGCCCAGATCTTGCCGGCGCCCAAGCCGGCCAAAACTCCGTCGTCGGCTTCCATCACCGCAGCGCTCGCAGCGGGGCTCGGCAGGCACGTGATCACCACGTCGACGGCCTCGGCCATCTCCTTCGGTGAGTCGGCCCACGAGGCCCCGAGAGCCAGGAACGGTTCGGCGACGCTGCGATCGAGGTCGCGAACCACCACTTCGAACCCGCTCGCATCGCTGTTCCGCAGGAGCGATCCGGCAAGTTTCCCGCCGACGTTGCCCAAGCCGATGAAACCAACTCGCATCACGTGATCCTCTCGGAAGCGGCCGAGCCTCCAACGATTGGAGGACGTGGAAATTCCAGGCCGGCGGGAACGATCGCATATCGTGGCCGTCATGGCTGCGACCCTGGTGCCATCCGACGACGTCCTCCCCGACGTCTTGCCGACCGATCGGCTCAACGCTCGAGGCATGGCGACGCGATCGCTGCGCGACGAACTCCGTCGAATCGACAACGTGCGCAACGTGTTCACCGTCCTGGGCGCACTGCTTCACTCGTTCGGCATCGTGATCGCTGCCGCCGTCGTGCACACCTGGTGGTCGTATCTCCTCGCGTTCATCTTCATGTCGCGGGGTCACGTCGGGCTCAACATCCTCGGTCACGAGGCGGCGCACCGGCTCCTCTTCTCGAACCAGAAGGCCAACGATTTCGTCGGCCGGTGGTTCGTCAGTTATCCGACCTTCCAGGCCATGCTCGGCTATCGGCGGTCGCACTTCGCCCACCACCGAGACGAGATGGGACCGGAGGAACCCGATGCGGGTCTGTACGCCGGCTATCCGATTCCGCCGGATTCGTGGAAGCGCAAGCTCGTCCGCGACGCGACCGGTCAGAGTGCGGTCAAGAACTTCAAGGGGCTCTTCGGTGCAGCCCGCAAGCGCAAGCCAGAAGCGCTCCAGAT
>CALLIQ010000457.1 GCA_938008925.1 uncultured Acidimicrobiales bacterium | reverse complement strand
TCGACGACGTCGAAGTCGCTCGGGACGGGCGCCCCATTGGGTCGGCTGGCGAGATTGACCTGACGGCTCGTGCGCTGTTCGCTCATCATCTGACCCTACGCCGTCTGACCCTACGCCGTGTCGAGCGAGGAGGCCCCGTCGGTTGGCGCTCGGCTCGCAGTTCGCAAGCCGACCCGACGTCAGGCTGACGACAGCACGTCGCCGACGGCGATGGAGCCACCGGACGAAACGAGCGCGCCGATCGAAAGCGTCCGGTCTCGCTCGGCGTTGATGTGCTTCAACAATTCGAGATCGCGGTCGAGACCCGGCTGGGGGCGAGTGATCATCACGCAACGGTCGATGCGCTTGGTGACGTCGAGCTCGGCATTGCCGAGCCGAACCGACGATCCGACGAGCTCGTCCTCGCCGGATCCCGTGACGACGATGTTCGTCCGGAAACGGGCGAGATCCCACGAACCCAGCGAATCCTCGCTGACGATCGACACCCGAGACTTGGTCGAGTCGTGCCACGCGCCGCCGGGCCCCTGCCAGGAGACCCAGTCGTCGTCGTTCTCGACGTCCATCGGGTTCTCGTAGGTGCCGCCCTCGTCACCAGCGGGACGCAGCTCCACGGCGCGTCCGAGCCACGCCGAGAGACGTTCGTCGGTGCTGGCGCCGACGCCCGTCACCGTGGTCTCGTCGGGCAGGGTGATCGTCACCTCGCCGTCGACGACAGCCGCCGAGGCGAAGAGCAGCTCGGGCGTTCGTCGAGCGGTGAGCACGTTGCCGGTGTCGACGTCGAACACGCCCCACCCTCGATCGTGCTCGATACCGAGTTCGGTGATCTCAGCGTTCTGCAACGACTCGCCCCGGATGGATTTCACGGGGAAGCGCCAGATCTGGGTGATGGTGGAAGCGGTCACCGCATCGACGGTACTCGCGGCCGACCGGCCCGGAAGCGGCGGCGGTACGCGAGCAGGGCGCCGGGTCCGAGCAGGATCGGCAACCACAGCGAGAACACCCGATAGGCGAACGCCGCGAGCAATGCGTTCTGGGCGCTCGTGCCCGACAGCACGAGCATCGGGATGAGGCCGGCCTCGACGAACCCGAGTCCACCCGGCGTGATCGGGATCATCGCCAGAACCGCAGCACCCGCATAGGCGAGCAGGACGAGGCTGAGCCGAGGATCCGCCCCGACGGCGTAGAGCGCGGCGACGAGGGTCAAGTAGTCGAAGGCCCAGTTGCCAGCCGCCGCCGTCATCGCCTGCGGCCACTTCGGCCCGACCACTTCGACCAGAGCGTCGCGCTGTTCGAGGATCTCCTCGCGACGGAACTTGGTCTCACGCCCCCAGCGGTGGGCCAGGAACTGGACGACCCGATCGACGACACCACTGACGAACCAGAGTGGTCGATCGAACAGCACGGCGACGGCGCCAACGCCGACCAGCGCCATGAACATGACACCGCCGGCCACCGCTGCGGGCCACAAATCTTCAGGGATCGGCGCGCCGAGCAATGCGAGAACGAGCGAGATGGTGGGGATGGCGAACAGCGCACCGGTCGAGATGATCGAGGTGGCGGCGAGCGCCCCTCCCGCTTTCGCCTGGGAGACGCCCGAGACCGACAGCATGCGATACAGCGTCGCTCCCCCGACGGCGGCGCCTGCCGGCACGACCCGGCTGACGGCGTTGGACACGAGCTGGCTGGTGGCGGCGACAAACCAGCTGACGCCCGGCAAGACGATCCGAGTGAGCCACCACATGCAGGCGAAGCTGGCCGCCTCGAGCAAGAACATGGCCACGAACCACCGGGGCCGAATGTCGAGCAGGCGAGGAGCCGACGAGACGACGTCGAGAATCTGTGGGGAGAACAAGTAGATGGCGAGCACGCCGAGGGTGAGGAAGACGCCCTGTTTGATCCAGGCCCCGAGCTGGGCGCCGCTGTCGGAGTCGATCGGCGCCGTGACGTAGCGTTCGACGTCGTCGGATCGCCGATCTGCGAACAGCTTCATGCGAAGTCCCGAAGCCGGTGGCCGAAGGTTCGCAGCAGATCATCGACCGTGGCGACGGGCAGGCCGACCACGTTGGGGAACGTGCCCTCGATCCTCTCGACCAACACCGACCCGTGGCCCTGGATCGCATAGGCCCCTGCCTTGCCCTCGAACTCGCCCGTGTCGAGGTAGGCCTCGATGTCGTCTTCAGCGAGGTCGACGAACCAGACGGCCGTCGCGACGACGGTGACCGCCGCTCGCCCTTGGCCGAGCACGGCGACCCCGGTGAACACGTCGTGGCGCTTCGAGCCAGCCAGCGACGTGAGCATCCGCTTCGCTTCTGCGCGCGAGGTCGGCTTCTCCATCACCTCGTCGCCGAGCACGACGACCGTGTCGGCGCCGAGCACGAATCGATCGGCCATGTCGGCGCGGTCGGCGATGGCCCGGGCCTTCTCTTCAGCGAGCCGAGCGACGTAGTCACGGGCCGCTTCGCCTTCGCTGCGCACCTCGTCGATGTCGGCCGGCAACACCTCGGGCTCGATGCCCACAGCTCGGAGCAGGTCGAGCCGGCGCGGAGACGACGACGCCAGGGCGAGGGCGGGCATCCCCGCAGCGTAATCGCCAACAACGGGAGCTTCAGAACCGGTCACAATCGTCCGATGATCTGAACATGACTGCCGCCGCCGAACAGCCGAACAGGGCCATCTGCCCTGATTGCACCCAAGCATTCATGCCATGGATCACCACCTGTCCGAGCTGCGATCTCGCGCTCGAGACGGGCGTCGAGTCGGTGGCGCTCGCTGACCAGGTGGCCCCCAGTCTGTCCGAGCCGGCTTCCTCGTGGATCGACATCGCCGTCTCCGTCGACGAACCGGTCAAGGTGGCGCTGCTCTGCCACTTCCTCACCGAGCGGGAGATCCCGCACGAGGAGTCCCGCCGCTTCGTTTCGGTTCCGACATCGCACGCCGATGAGCTCGCACGAGCCATCGAGGGCTGGGCGTTCGTCCACGAGCTCCCCGAAGACGACCGTCATCACGACTCGCTCGCAGCGACGCTGCGCGACATCGGCAACACGGTGCTGAACGCATTGCACGGCACCCGCGGACTCGCCGCACGGCTGCCCAGTCTCGAACCGACGGAGCTCGAGCCGGCGGCGACCAAGTCGCCCATCGACCTTCGCTGACGGATCCGATCGCTTCCGGCGCCCGATCTGCTTCGGCGCTCGGATTTGCTCCGGCTGACTCCGATGCCATGATCGGGGTCTATGAGCCTCGCCACACTCGACGTCACTGACGCCGTCGCCACCATCACCCTCAACGACCCGAAGCGGCGAAACGCCGTCACGCTCGACATGTGCGCCGAAGTCGGCGCCATCCTCGACGAGGTCGATGCGAACGAGGCCGTCAAAGCGATCGTCGTGACCGGAGCCAACCCGGCGTTCTGTGCCGGGGCCGATCTCACTCACTTGGGCGACTCCGAAGAGGAGGGCCTGCTCGCGATCTACGAAGGCTTCCTGCGATTCGGGCGCAGCCCGCTTCCGACCATCGCAGCGGTGAATGGCGCAGCCGTCGGTGCGGGCATGAATCTCGCCCTCATCTGCGACGTCCGCATGGCGGGCGAGTCCGCCCGTTTCGACGACCGATTCCTCCAGATCGGGATCCACCCCGGCGGCGGCCACACCTGGATGTTCCAGAACATCACCGGGCCTCAAGCGGCCAGCGCCGCCGTGCTGTTTTCGCAGGTGATGGACGGTGCGGAGGCCGCACGCGTCGGCCTCGCCCATCGCTGCGTCCCCGACGACGAACTCCTGGCCACCTGCCAGGAGATGGCAGCCACGACCGCCAACGTGCCCCGAGAGCTCGTGATCCGCACCAAGCAGACGATGCAGGAGATCCGGTCGGTCTCGACCCAGTCGGCTGCGGTCAACATGGAGCTCGGCCCCCAGGCCTGGTCTGCGCGCCAGCCCGCCTTCCGCGACAAGTTGGCGGCACTGAAAGCGAAGATCTCCGGAAGCTGATTCGGCAACAGCCGGCAGTTTCAGCCACCGATTCGAGTCTCTGTGTCACCGATTCGGATCACTCGTTTCGACGATCGCGCCGCACCGGCCATGTAAGCGCTTACATTTTCATCCATGGCCGACGAAACCCAGCGCCCATGGTGGCACGACGCTCTCATCTATCAGGTCTATGTGCGGTCGTTCGCCGATGCGAACGGTGACGGGATCGGTGACCTCGACGGCATCCGCTCGCGGCTCGATCACATCGCTTCGCTCGGGGCTGACGCCATCTGGTTGAACCCGTGCTATCCGTCGCCCCAGCGCGACCACGGCTACGACGTCTCGAACTACTTCGACATCCACGACGAGTACGGCACCCTCGACGACTTCGACGCGCTCGTCTCAGCAGCCGATGCGCGCGGCATCAAGATCCTCATGGATCTCGTGCCGAGCCACTGCAGCGACGAGCACCGTTGGTTCGTCGCCGCCCTCGCCGCCGCGCCCGGCAGCCCGGAACGGGCCCGCTTCTACTTCCGCGACGGCAAGGGCGAGCACGGCGAAGAGCCGCCAAACAACTGGCAGGCCGCGTTCGGCGGATCGGCCTGGACGCGCATCAACGACGATCCGAACGACGGTCAGTGGTACTTGGCCACGTTCACGCCCTACCAGCCCGATCTCGACCACACGAACCCAGAGGTCGGCCAGCTGTTCACCGAGATCTTCGAGTTCTGGTTCGATCGCGGTGTCGAGGGCTTCCGCGTCGATGCGGTCGCCGGTACCGGCAAGCACCCCGACCTTCCCGACCAGCCGCCCGTCGGCCCGGACACCGGCGTGCTCGACATCACGTGGCAAAACCCGTACTCGGTCTTCCGCGAGGAAGGCCACGAGGCGTGGCGCCACTTCCGAGCATCGCTCGACGACTACGGCCAGCGGCACCCCGATCGCGAGCTGATGATGGTCGCCGAGGCCTATGCCGTGCGGCGCCCCGAGCTCATCAAGAAGTTCACCGAGCCCGATCAGTTCGACCAGATGTTCTCGTTCGATCTGATGCTCACGCCGTGGCACAAGGAGTCGATCGAGCGAGCCATGCAGGACCCGCTCGAGATCCTGGAATCGACGGGCACTCCGCCGGCGTGGACCCTCAACAATCACGACATCCAGCGCATCGTCACCCGGCTCGGCCGGTCCGACGCCGACCAGCCCGAGAGCTGGACCAACAACAACCTGGCGCTGTCAGGGGCCGACGCCGACCTGGCGCTCGGCGAACGCCGGTCGCGGGCCATGGCGGCGCTCATCTTTGCGCTCCCTGGCAATCTCTTCCTCTATCAGGGTGAAGAGTTCGGACTTCCCGAGGTGCTCGACATTCCGGCCGATCGGCGTGAAGATCCGGTGTTCCACCGCACGGACGGTGCCGAAATCGGACGAGACGGTTGTCGGATTCCGATGCCCTGGACCACCGACGCCGCCACCTCCTACGGGTTTTCGACCGGGCGAGCCGACGGTTCCGTCGGCGAACCGTGGCTCCCTCAGCCGGACGGGTGGGGCGATCGTTCCCTCGCCGCCCTCGACGACGAGGCGGCCCCGACCCTGTCCCTCTACCGGCGCCTCGGCGACACCCGGGCGAAGTTCGCCGCATCCCAACCGATGCACGCCACCGTGTTCGATGGCGGACCCGGGGTGGTCGCCGTTCGACGGGGTTCTCTCGTGGTCGTCGTGAATCCGAGCGCCGAAGCGGTCGAGCTCGACCTCGGACGCCTCGGCGTCTCGATGGATCAGGTCGTGTTGGCGAGCGAGCCGCTCGATGCCGGTTCCTCGACGATCCCGTCCGACACGACGATCTGGTTCGTCAGCTCAGACTGACGCACGCTCCGCGCCGAATCGCTCGACCGACTCGATCGAACGGAACGCAGCAGCGAACTTCTCATAACCCGCATCGTTCGGGTGGAAG
>CALLIQ010000456.1 GCA_938008925.1 uncultured Acidimicrobiales bacterium | reverse complement strand
GCAGGCCGACGGTGAGTCCGTCGAGCGAGGACGGCCGGGCCGCCTGTTCGATCGACGCGGCAGCCTTGCCAGCGGTTGGGTCGAGCACGGTCGTCATGTGGTCATCTTCCTCTTCGTCGGTGTGTCTGTCACGTTCTGGGTTGAATCGGCGCGTGTCGCGGGCGGCTCGGAGGCTCAGGGCGTGATCTCGCGGGTGACGGGTTCTGACCCCTTCTCGCCACCGACCCAGCCGGTGATCACGCCGGAGAAGAGGCCCGCGTCGCCGCCCGCGTAGGCGATCAGCAGACCGCCCGGTCGGAACTTCGGGAGCTGCATTCCCGCGAACGCTTCCGGCACCCCTTCGTCGATGCCGCCGACACCGCGGATGAGATCGTCGCTGTTCAGCATGAGGAGCTCGGACAACTCGGCATGGAGGCGGGCCTTGTCCCAGCCGGCCTCGGCGAAGATGCGGCCGTGCTCCGGTGACACGACGAGCATCGCGTCCATGCCGATCACCAGCTTGGGGTGGAACATCGCCTTCATCGCCGAGGCAAAGGACCGAACGAGCGACTCGGGGGTGCGAGACAGCTGGTCGACGATCGGGCTCGGGCCCTGACCGGCGAAGAGGGTGACCGCGTCGGTGCCGGGCGGGAGACCCCGCTCGGTGGCCAACGACTCGAACGGCGAGCCCTCCTCGAGTTCGGGGAAGCAGAACGACAACTTGCCGGGCGACCCCTGCATCGACATGTCGACCTCGCCCGGTCGGCCACCTCCGAGGTTACGGATCACGAGTTGGAGCGCTCGGCCGATCGTGAGGTTCGCTCGATTGCCCTGGCCGAAGACGTTGTGCTCGGCATTCATCCCGATGCGCTTTGCGATGGGGCCGTTGACGACGATCACCGGACCCGACCAGAACGTCGTGGCCAGCAAACCGTGCATGTTGAACTCATCGCTGCACGCCGCTTCGACGGCGCTGAGCACGACCGGGAAGTACTCGGGCTTACACCCGGCCATCACGGCGTTGATCGCCACCTGCTCGACCGTGACGTCGTTGAGGTCCGGCGGGACGGTGCACACGATGTCACCAGGTGCCCGTGTCGTGCCTTCGAGCATGCGGAGCACGCGGGCTTCGGTCGGCGGCACAACGGGCAGGCCATCGGTCCACCCTCGATCGAACGCTGCTTCGAACTCGTCTTCGAGCGCCGCGAACTCGACACGTCGGCCAGCCAAGGTCGATCCGCTGAACCGGACCGTGAGCTCGTCCGTGAGGTTCGGGTCGACCGACAGCGATCCGCAGCCGGGGCGCATCTCGGGAAGTTCGGCGCCGAGTGAGTCGACGCCGGCGAAGGTCTGCCATTGCTCCCGTGACCATCCGACGATGCGATCGGTCTCGACGCCGTCGACGACTCGCAGCAGGGTCGGCACCGTCTCGATCTCGTGGTGCCACGACACGGCGAGATCGGTGTCGTCGAGCACGGCGCTGAGCGACTCGGGGAACGACGGGTCGTCCTGGGAATAGACGCTGACGCCCGTCGCCGCCTCGATTTCGGCGAGGACCGGGTCGACGAGGACGCACGTCGGACAGTCCCTCTTCACGATGGCGACGAGGCCGTCGGGCAGCGGGGGAGCGGTGGTCTCGGTCATGGCCGGACACTAGTCACGAGACGTGTCGTTGTTCACATGCTCTTTCCCTGAAGACTGCCGATGACTAGCTTCAGACACAATTGCGTCGTCGTGCTCTCCGCTCCGACGGCGCCCTGGGGGTCATACGTAGTGATTGAGATCGAGTTTTTCGGTGTCCGGGGATCGACACCGTGTTCATGTCCGACAACCGCCGGTATCGGCGGCAACACGTCGTGCGTGACCATTCGCGTCGATGACGAGCCGCCGATCATCTGCGATCTCGGCACCGGTTTGCGTTACCTCGGGTGTCGTCTCGACGAAGACCGAGTGCGCCTCAACGGATCGGCCGTTCCCTTCGAAGGCACGGCACTCGTCACCCACCTGCACTGGGATCACGTGCAAGGACTGCCGTTCTTCCTTCCCCTTCTCCGCGCCGGGGCGCAGCTCACCGTCGTTGCGCCCGAGCAGGACGAAGGCACGACCCTCGCCGATGCGATCGGCGCGTTCGTCAGTCCGCCACTCTTCCCCGTCGACCTCTCCGAACTGCCCGGCTCGATCGAGTTCCACGAGACCAGCAGCGGTTCGTTCGACGTCGGCAGCGCCACGGTCACGTGCACCTCGGTGCCCCATTGCGGACCGACCAACGCCTACCGAATCGAAGCGAACGGTACGTCGGTCGTCTACATCTCCGATCATCAGCAGCCCGCCGACCAGCCCACGTTCGTACCCGACTCGGTGCTCGAACTGTGTCGCGACGCCGACGTGTTGATCCACGACGCCCAGTACGACGCCGACGAGTTCGAGACCCGGGCAACCTGGGGCCACTCGACCTACGACTACGCAGCCGAGGTCGCACGGCAGTCCGGTGTCCGGACCCTCGTGTTGTTCCATCACGACCCGACTCACGGTGACGATTGGGTGGCCAACGCGGTCGTCGAAGCGCAGAAGACGGCGGGCCCAGACGTCGAGGTCGTCGCCGCGTCCGAGGGGCTGACGATGTCGGTCGAGGCGACCGTACGGGTCTGACCACCCGGAGTGGATCGCGTCCTCGTTGTGTGCGGGGGCGGTCAACTATGGTCCCGGGCCATGAGTTCTGACGACGCCGCGATCGATCCATCCGAATTCCGCCGAGTGCTCGGTCATCTGCCGACGGGCGTGACCGTCGTGACCGCCGCCGGCGACGAACGCCCAGCTGGTGTGGCCATCGGGTCCTTCGTTTCGATCTCGCTCGAGCCGCCCCTGGTCGGCTTCTTCCTCGGGACCCAGAGCTCGAGTGGTGCCGTCCTCCAGGAGGCCGGAGCGTTCTGCGTCAACGTGCTCGCCGCCGACCAGCTCGAGCTGTGCGGCGTGATGGCGTCAAAGTCTGACGACAAGTTCGCTGGGGTCGAGACCACCACTGCTGCGGGGTCCGGCGCTCCGATCCTTCCGGGCATCGTCGCAGCCATCGATTGCACGCTCGAGAGCGTCACCGAACTCGGCGACCACAACCTCATCGTCGGACGCGTGCTCAGCCTCGACACGCCGAACCCCGATGCGCCGCCGATGGTGTTCTACACCGGCGGCTACGGCACCTACGCCGGCTCCTAGTCCGGAAGGCGAGTCGCGGATTCTGGTCTGGGGAAACCCGCCCAATCGCTCAAGTCCTCTGTTCAGTTCGGGTCCCACTGTGGTGGACTGACCGCAGCGAGTGCGTGCTCGCAGCCCGTATGTGGAGGCACCCCAAGGCGATGGCGGAGTTTCATTTTCTGATCGATCCCGTGGCGATCCCGGATGGCGTCCGATGACGGCCGCCATCGCGAGAGCCAACGGTTCGATCTCCAACGTGCGCGTCTCACCGATGTGGGCCGCAATCACCATCTTGTCGATCCTGGCCCTCGGCCTTCTGGCGCCGAGCGCGCTGTGGCTGTTGGCCTTCATCGGCGTGATCGTGTTGGCCCACGAAGGCGGCCACCTCATCGCTGCCCGCCGGGCCGGCATGGAACCGACCGAGTACTTCTGGGGCTTCGGGCCCGAGATCGTCGGGTTCGACGTCAACGGTTGCCGCTATGGGCTCAAGGCGATCTTCCTCGGCGGCTACGTGAAGCTGCACGGCATGACGCCGACGTCGGTGTTGCCCGAGGGCGTCGACGAATCCGGTACCTATCGAGCCGCCAGCCACGGCGGACGTCTCGCCACCATCCTGGCGGGCCCCTTCGTCAACCTCGCCATGGCGGTCGTGTCGTTCTTCTTCGTCGCCTTGTTGCAGGGATACAGCCTCGTCGAGTCGGTCGCATCCGGCTTCGAGTGGGTGTGGCTCGTGATCAGCCTCACCGGCATCGCCCTGTGGGACCTCGTCGCTCAGATGTCTCCCTACCTCGGCGCACTGTTCGATTCGAGCGAGCCGCCGGTTCGCTTCATGTCGCCCGTGTCGCAGGCGACCGAGACCGGCGCCGCCGTCAGCTCGGGCCTGGTTGGCTCGCTCCGTTGGTTCGGCATTTTGTCGGCGGCGATTGGCATCGTGAATCTGCTGCCACTGCCGCCACTCGATGGAGCGCATGCGCTCGTCGCCGCTTGGGAGCGCGTCGTGCAGGCCGTGACCCGAGACCGCAGCCGAACCGTCGACGTTCGTCGCCTCGAGCCGCTGGCCTATGTGACCATCGGTTTCCTCGTGCTGTTGTCGGTGACGGCGCTGGTCTTCGACGTTCGAGACCTGCTCGCCGCCTGACCTTGGCTTGGTTCCGCCCATCCACCGACCGATAGGGTCCGCCGCCATGCCCATCTACGCACTCGGCGAGCTCGAACCCCAGATTCATCCCGACGCCTTCGTCCATCCAGACGCCGTCGTCATCGGCGACGTTCGCATCGGCGCCGGATCATCGATCTGGCCGTGCGCCGTGTTGCGAGGCGACGGCGGCTACATCTCGATCGGCGAACGCACGTCGATCCAAGACGGTTCGGTGCTGCACACGACGCCCGGGGATCCCACGATGGTCGGCGACGATTGCCTGGTCGGACACATCGTCCACCTCGAAGGCTGCACGCTCGAGAACGGCTCCTTCGTCGGGAACGGCGCCATCGTCTTGCACCGGGTGATCGTGCGCACGGGCGCCCTCGTGGGCGCGAACGCCGTGGTGAACAACGACGTCGAGGTGCCGAGCGGTGCGATGGCGCTGGGGATTCCGGCCAAGATCCGACCCGATTCGGTGCCGGAGGGAATGATCGAGTTCGGCGTCGCCGCGTACATCGAGCGAGCCCAGCACTTCAAACAGCACCTCCGCCGCATCGATTGAGCGACGGCTGGCTGACGCGAGACCGGGAGAGAACTCGGTCACCCGACTGGAAGAAACCAGTGGGGGGTTTGTTACTATCCACGTAGTGTAAATCCAGGCCAGCCGTACCGGCTGGTGAGATCTCACAGGAGCCCTGATGACGGTCACCCCCGATGCCCTCGACCTCGATCGCTACAAGCTCGGTTGGAGCGACGAAGAAGACTACGTCTTCAAGCCCAAGAAGGGCCTGGACGAAAACATCCTCCGCGAGATGTCGTGGATGAAGGGCGAGCCCGACTGGATGCTCGACTTCCGTCTCAAGTCCTATCGGGCCTTCCAGAAGCGGCCGATGCCGAACTGGGGCGGAGACATGTCGGAGATCTTCTTCGACGACATCTTCTATTACATCAAGCCGACCGACGGTCAGGTCGACTCGTGGGACGACCTCCCCGACGCCATCAAGGACACCTACGAAAAGCTGGGCATCCCCGAGGCGGAGCGCAAGTACCTGGCTGGCGTCACCGCCCAGTACGAGTCCGAGGTCGTCTTCCACCGCAACCGTGAAGACCTCGAGCGTCAGGGCGTGCTGTTCACCGACATGGACACCGCGCTGCGTGAGTACCCCGAACTGGTCAAGCCGTACTTCGGCAAGATCATCCCGCCGAACGACAACAAGTTCTCCTCCCTCAACTCCTCGGTGTGGTCGGGTGGCTCGTTCATCTACGTCCCGCCGGGCGTCGAGGTCGAGATGCCGCTCCAGGCCTACTTCCGGATCAACGCCGAGAACATGGGTCAGTTCGAGCGCACGCTCATCATCGCCGACGAAGGCTCGAAGGTTCACTACATCGAGGGTTGCTCCGCCCCGGTCTACACCTCCGACTCGCTCCACTCAGCGGTCGTCGAGATCGTCGTCAAGCCGAGCGCCCACGTCACCTACACGACCATCCAGAACTGGTCGTCGAACGTGTTCAACCTCGTGACCAAGCGGGCATACGTCGAAGCCGAGGGCCACATGGAGTGGATCGACGGCAACATCGGCAGCCGCCTCACCATGAAGTACCCGGCCGTCTGGCTCGCTGGCCCCAAGGCCACCGGCGAAGTGCTCTCCGTCGCCTACGCCGGCAAGGGTCAGCACCAAGACACCGGCGCCAAGATGGTGCACGCCGCTCCCGAGACCTCCTCGAAGATCGTGTCGAAGTCGATCTCCAAGGACGGCGGTCGCTCGAGCTACCGCGGACTCGTTCGGGTCGAAGACGACGCCTACGGCTGTAAGAGCCACGTCCAGTGCGACGCCCTGATCCTCGACGACGAGTCGATCTCCGACACCTACCCCTACATGGAGATCGGCGCTCGTGATGCGCTGATCGGCCACGAGGCCACCGTGTCGAAGGTTGCCGATGAGCAGCTCTTCTACCTCATGAGCCGTGGGCTCTCCGAAGAGCAGGCGATCGGCATGGTCGTGAACGGATTCATCGAGCCCGTCACCCGCACCCTCCCCATGGAGTACGCGGTGGAGTGGAGCCGCCTGATCGAGCTCCAGATGGAAGGCTCGGTTGGATAGCTGAAACTCTCCGGCCCCAGCGGGCCGTTGAGTTTGATCGAAAACGTGAGAAACCCCCCGGGCTTCGTTGGCCGGGGGGTTTCTTGTGTTCGAGCCGCCTGTTGTGCGGGAGGGGGAGAGGGTCCCGCCTTCGATCTGACTCGAGATCTGTTACCCGAGGTGGGTCACTC
>CALLIQ010000455.1 GCA_938008925.1 uncultured Acidimicrobiales bacterium | reverse complement strand
CGCAACGGTTCGCAAGGCGGTCGAGAAGCAGCAGATGGTGGCCGATCGGTCCGACGATCTCGACGTCGTCGGCATCGCCGAAGACGAACTCGAAGCCTCGGTCTTCGTCCTGTTCGTCCGAAAGGGGCGGGTCACGGGACGAAAGAGCCTCATCGTCGACAAGGTCGAAGACCTCACCGATGCCGAGATGATCGACAAGGTGCTCGAGGGCCTCTACGACGATGAGCCGGTCATGGGGATGCCGAAGACCGTGCTCGTCCCCGTCGAGCCGAGCGATGCCGAGCTCTACCAAGAATGGCTGTCACTCCTTCGGGGTTCGAAGGTCGCGATCCGCGTGCCGCAGCGAGGCGACAAGCGCGAGCTCATGGCCACCGTGGTGCGAAACGCCACGGAGGAGTTCAACCGCCACCGGCTCAAGCGGGCCTCCGATCACAACAGCCGAGCCCGCGCCCTCAACGAGCTCCAGGAGTATCTCGATCTCCCCGAGTCGCCGTTGCGGATCGAGTGCTACGACATGAGCCATCTCCAAGGCAGCGACTACGTCGGCTCGATGGTTGTGGTCGAAGACGGCATCGCGAACCGACGCGAGTACCGCCGCTTCAAGATCAAGACGGTGGAGCAGAACGACGACTTCGCAGCGATGGAAGAAGTGCTCACCCGCCGTCTCACCAACTACCTCGAAGACCGCGAGAAGCCGGCGAGCGAGCGAGGAAAGTTCCAGTACCCGCCGCAGCTGCTCGTCGTCGATGGTGGCAAGGGTCAGCTGACCTCAGCGGTTCGCGTGCTCGAAGAGCTCGGGCTGTTCGACGAGATCCCGGTGTGTTCGCTGGCCAAACAGTTCGAGGAGGTCTACCTGCCGTACCAGTCGGAGCCGATCCGGATTCCCCGTCAGTCCGAGGCGCTCTACATGTTGCAGCGCCTGCGAGACGAGAGCCACCGCTTCGCCATCAGCTATCACCGCCAGCTCCGCGACAAGCGCATGACCAAGTCGGTCATCGACGACATTCCGGGCCTCGGGCCGACGCGCAAGAAGCGCCTATTGAAAGAGCTCGGCGGAATCGGCAAGGTCAAGCGAGCCGAGCTCGACGAGCTCACCGCGCTCACCTGGCTGCCCGACACCGTGGCCAAAGCGGTCTACGACAAGACGCACGGCCTCACCTAGCCGTCGCCCATCCCGCCCTTTCGTTCGTCCCGCAGACACCCACGTTCTGGAGGCTCCGCGCGCTCTCACTCTCGTTCTGGAGGCTGAGCGCGTCGCTGTCGGCGCGAATCGTCTCCAGATCGCGGGACGCGGCGCATGTGGCCTCCAGAAAGGGACGCTGGCCCCGTAGGTTGCTTGTCATGAGCGAAGAGAACTCCGACGTCGGCGCGTGGGAACAGGGCACGGCCGAGTGGTGGCAGCGCGAGTTCACCGATGGTGTCGACCCCGAATACACCGAACAGATCCTGCCCTTGATCGCCGCCGAGCTCGCTGGCCGCGAGCGAATCGTCGACATCGGAACGGGGGAGGGGCAGGCCGCTCGCATGCTCGCAGCAGCGGGCGCCGAGGTGATCGGCATCGACCCGATCCGCGCCCAGATCGAGGAGGCCGAGCGACGTGGTGGGGGTCCCACCTACGTGTTGGCACCGGCCTCGGCGCTTCCGCTCGACGATGCGTCGGTCGATGGAGCGGTCGCGTGCTTGGTCTTCGAACACATCGACGAGGTCGACGAAGCGATCGCAGAGGTGGCCCGGGTGCTCGCCCCCGGCGGCCGGTTCCTGTTCTTGTTGAACCACCCGTTGCTCCAGACGCCGAACTCGGGCTGGATCGATGATCAGATCCTCGAACCACCGGAGCAGTATTGGCGCATCGGCGCCTACTTGATCGAGCAGGCCACGGTCGAGGAAGTGCAAAAGGACGTCTTCATCCGCTTCATCCATCGTCCGCTGTCGCGCTACCTCAACGCCCTCGCCGACAACGGGCTCGTCCTCGAACACATGCACGAACCTGCGCCGCCGGAAGGCTTCATCGCTCAGGCTCCGCAGTTCCGAGAGGCGGCGACCGTGCCGAGGCTCTTGGCTTTGCGTCTGCGGCGAGTGTGATGACGGTTGTCGCTGCAGTTCGCCGGCGTCGGAGTGTGGGAAGATGCACCACATGGGAGTCCGGAAATGCGAGTTCTGAGATGCAGGGTCTGAGATGCAGGGTCTGAGATGCGAGTCCTGAAATGAAGGTCACCGTCGTCACCGGGTTGTCCGGTGCCGGGCGCTCGGTCGCCGCTGGCGCGTTCGAGGACCAGGGCTGGTTCGTCATCGACAATCTCCCCGTCACGCTCGTGTCGAAGATCGCCGAGCTGGCATCGTCGGCCACCGCCAACTACGACCGGGTCGCCCTTGTCATGGCCGGCTATGACGCCGAGATGGCCGAACAGGTCGAGCACCTGCGGTCCGAACTCGACGAAGTGTCGGTCTTGTTTCTCGAGGCATCGACGAAGGTGTTGATCCGGCGCTACGAGTCGACGAAGCGTCGACATCCGCTGTCGGACGGAACGAGCCTGACCGATGCGATCGAAGCCGAACGCGACCGCCTGATGGCGGCGAGGGCCTCGGCCGACCTCGTCATCGACACCAGCGATCTCAACCCGCATCAGCTGCGAGAGCGACTCGCCGCCCAGTTCGACACCGATTCTGACGCCGAGGCCATGCGGATCACGGTCACGTCATTCGGGTTCAAGCACGGCATCCCGCTCGATGTCGACCTCGTTCTCGATTGCCGCTTTCTCCCGAACCCGCACTGGGAAGACGAGCTTCGGCCGCTGTCGGGCAAGGACGGCCCGGTGCAGGACTACGTGCTCGATCGGGCCGTGACCGAACGCTTTCTCGGCCACCTCGATGCCATGTTCACCGATCTGCTGCCGGCGTACGCGAACGAAGGAAAGTCCTATCTGACGATCGCGTTCGGCTGCACCGGAGGCCGCCATCGCAGCGTGGCGGTCGCCGAGCGCGTCGCCGAGACACTCAAGGATGAGGGCTGGCTGCCGAGAGTGAGCCATCGGGACATCGACCGCCGGTAGTGCCGTCGCACGCTCCGAAACCACACGAACGCGTCAACGCTCAGACCGCCCCAGACACCCAAACCGCCCAGACACCCGAACCGCACAGACACCCGAACCGCACAGACACCCAAACCGCCCAGCGCGAGCCGCACGAACCATTCACGCCATGATCGAACCAGCACCACGAGTTGTCGCCCTCGGTGGCGGGCACGGGCTTGCGTCGTCGCTGCGCGCAGCTCGCGGCTTCGCCGGCGAGCTCGTCGGGGTCGTTTCGGTCGCCGACGACGGCGGCTCCTCTGGCCGGCTGCGCAGAGAACTCGGGCTGCCCGCCCCCGGCGACTTGCGCCGATGCCTGTCGGCCCTGGCGAGCGACGACTCGTTGCTGGCTCGATCCCTCGAGCATCGATTCGACAAGGGCCCGCTCGAAGGACACCCGGTCGGCAACCTCCTCATCGCCGGGCTGGCGAGCGCCAGCGGCGATTTCGCCGGTGCGATCAGTGAGGTGGCGCGACTCATCGGGGCTGCCGGCACGATTCACCCGGCCACCGTCGACCCCGTCACCCTCGTCGCCGACTCCGACGAAGGGCGTCTCGCCGGACAGGTCACGATCGAGCGAGCAACCGGTATTCGGAATCTCCGCTTCGAGCAGCGGTCGCCGAACACCCCTCGCGAGGCGGTGCAGTCGATCCTCGACGCCGACCTCGTGGTCGTCGGCCCCGGTTCGTTGTTCACCAGCGTGTTGGCGGCCGCGGTCGTGCCCGAGATCAAGTCGGCGCTGTTGCACACCAAGGCCAAGCGCGTGTTCGTCGCCAACATCGCGAACGACCGAGCCGAGGCCCGTGGCTTCGACCTGCCCGAACACGTCGAGGCGCTGAGCCAGCACGGCGTCGGCCTCGATGCCGTGATCGCCCCGCCCGGCACCTACCGAGTCGACGACGTTCAACGGGTTGCCCCGGGCGTGATCGTTCGCACCGCGGATGTGGCCGGCGGTGACGGTTGGGAACACGATCCCGACAAGTTGGGCGCGGTGCTCGAAGCCGTGTTCGGCGAACTCACCGACGACGCGTTCGCCGAACCGGCGAACGGTCGAAGCTGACCCGCTGACGCACCCGCTCGA
>CALLIQ010000454.1 GCA_938008925.1 uncultured Acidimicrobiales bacterium | reverse complement strand
CCTGCTCCACCCGTACCGCCTGGCCGATCGGCTCGTCACCGTCGGCGAGTGGCTCGAGTTCATGGCCGACGATGCGTACCGCCGACCCGAGCTGTGGCTGTCCGACGGGTGGTACAAGAACCTCGCCGAGGGGTGGTCCGCGCCGGAGTACTGGCGCCAGGACGATGACGGTGAGTGGAGCGTCTTCACCCTCGGCGGCGTTCGCCCGCTCGACCCCGACGAGCCCGTCTGCCACGTCTCGTTCTATGAGGCCGACGCCTTCGCCACGTGGTCGGGTCACCGCTTGCCGACCGAGTTCGAATGGGAGCACGCGGCGCGGGACTCCCTGGCTGCGACGAACGCCAACGTCGACCCCTTCGGCGCCATCCCCGGCCGCTACATGGAGGCCGACGGACCAGCCGGAACCCTGGCCCCGCACCCTGCGAAGGCGGGCCCGTCGACCGGCGCCCTGCGTCAGCTGTTCGGTGAGACCTGGGAGTGGACCGGATCGCCGTACCGCCCGTTCCCCCGCTACCAGGCACCGCCGGGAGCGATCGGTGAATACAACGGCAAGTTCATGATCAACACGATGGTGTTGCGCGGCGGTTGCGCCTTCACCTCGCCGGGCCACACCCGGCTCACCTACCGCAACTTCTTCCACCCGCACACCCGTTGGCACCTGTCAGGCGTTCGCCTCGCAGCCGACGCCTGATCGCCAAGAGATCCGAATCATGTCTTCTTCAAGCATCACCATCGACAGTCACATCACGCCCGACGCCACCGGCGACACGGTCAAGCTCGAGATCGTTCGAGCGATGACCACGATGCCCAAGATGCTCAGTCCGAAGTGGCTCTACGACGATCGTGGCTCAGAACTGTTCGACCAGATCACCCGCCTCGTCGAGTACTACCCGACCGAGGCTGAGCGTTCGATCCTCGAGGACCACGCAGCCGACATCGTCGCTGCAACCGGTGCCACGACGGTCATCGAGCTCGGGTCTGGCACCAGTGACAAGACCCGCACGCTGCTCGATGCGTTCTGGGCGGACAAGACGATGGAGCGATTCGTCCCCTTCGACGTGAGCGAGCAGACCCTCGTCGACGCCGCCAACATGCTCGCCGAGCGCTACGAGGGCCTCGACGTGCACGCGGTGGTCGGAGACTTCACTCGGCACCTCCCACAGATCCCGAAGGAGGGGCATCGCATGGTCGCCTTCCTCGGTTCGACGATCGGCAACTTCCACGTCGAGGAGCGCCGTGCGTTCCTCGGAGCGCTGGCCGACACGCTCGACGAAGGGGAGTGGCTGCTCCTCGGCCTCGACCTGGTGAAGGACGTGCCTCGAATCATCGACGCCTACCACGACCCGAGCGGCGTGAGCGAGGCATTCGCACTCAACGTGATCAACGTGTTGAACCGCGAGTTCGACGGCAACCTCCCCGTCGACCAGTTCGTCCACGTCCCCTACTGGGACCCGGTCGAAGAACGCATCGACTCGCGACTGCGCGTGACGATGCCGATGCTCGGCCGGTTCGAGGCACTCGATCTCGACGTCGCCTTCAACGAGGGTGAGGAGCTGCGGATCGAGGTCTCGACGAAGTTCCGTGACGACAAGATCGAAGCGGAACTGGCCGAGGCCGGCTTCGCCATCGAGCACTTCTGGAAGGCCGACGGCCCGACCGAGGACGCCCCGCCGGACTTCGGTCTGATCCTCGCCCGCCGCGTCTGAACGTCAGGCCGAACGATCGACCCGGTCGGTCTCGTAGGCCCACATCGCGATCTCGACTCGATTGCGGGCGTTCAGCTTCGCCATGAGGCTCGCGAGGTGGGTCTTCACCGTCGACAGGCTGATGTGGAGCTCGTCGGCGATCTCCGCGTTGGTTCGCCCGGCGGCGACGGTGAGGAGCACCTCTTCTTCGCGCTGGGTGAGCGGCTCGATCGGCTGCGCCGGCGGCGCGTTCGACGAAGCCCCAGACGAGAAGGCCTCCAACAGTCGAGCGGTCACGCTCGGGGCGATCAGTGCATCGCCGTTGGCGGCGGCCTCGATCGCCTGCACGAGCAACTCGGGGCCGGCGTCTTTGAGGAGGAACCCGCGAGCCCCGGCCTTGAGCGCGCCGTGCACGTATTCGTCGAGATCGAAGGTCGTGATGACGACCACCGCCATGGGATGAGCGACGTCCGGGCCGGCCAGCTGGCGGGTGGCCTCGATGCCGTCGAGCTCGGGCATGCGGATGTCGAACAGGCAGACGTCTGGTCGGTGAAGTCGGGCGAGCGCGACCGCCTCGGCGCCGTCTGAGGCCTCGCCGACCACCTCGATGCCGGGCTGGGCGTCGAGGATCATCGACAAGCCGGTTCGCACCAGATCCTGGTCGTCGGCGATGAGCACGGTGATGGTCATCGCCGGCCGGCTCCGGCTTTGGTGGCATTGCGGGGAAGGCTCGCCTCGACCAACCAACCGCCGGAGGGTGCTGGGCCCGCCGTGAACTCGCCGCCGAGCAGCTCGGCCCGCTCGGCCATGCCGATCAGTCCATAGCCCTCTGGGGCGTCAGCACCGCCGCTGGTCTCACCGTCGTCGCAGACCCGCAGCCGCACCACATCGGCGTCGCCCCGGAGGCTGACCTGGACCCGCGAGGCGTTCTTCGCGTGCCGGGTGGCGTTCGTGATCGATTCTTGGGTGATCCGGTAGATGGCCGTCTCGATCGTCGGGCCGAGGCCGTCGAGGTCGCCGGCCCGTTCGATGCCGATCGCCGGGGTGCCGGCAGCACCGTTCGCGAGCTCGTCGAGTTGAGGGAGGCCGGGTTGTGGGGTCATTTCGGCCTCGCCGTTGTCGCGAAGCGAGCCGACCATCGAGCGCATCTCGAGCAGCGTTCGAGATGCTTCTTCCTCGATCACGCGGAGCGCTCGGGCGGCGGCCTCGGGGTTGATGTCGGCGACCGTTCGCCCGGCCTGCGCTTGAATCGCGATCGCAGACACGTGGTGAGCGACGGTGTCGTGGAGCTCTCGAGCGATCTGTTCACGCTCGCTCGCCTTGACCTGTTCGATCTCGCGCACCTTGGCGACCTCGCGATATCGCACGACGCTGCCGAGTTCTGCGGGGAAGAGGAAGAAGATCAGACCTCCGATCGCCTCGCCGACGCCGGTCCAGTCGTCGATGTTGGCGAACACGAAGACCACCAGCATCAGCCCCAAGCCGACGATCGCGTCGCGGCCCGACGCATACCGGAACAGGGCGTACACGTGGATCAGGACCGATGCCTGGGCGTAGACACCCGGCGGGAAACCATCGAGGAGCGCGATCGACGCCACCATCAGGAGCAGCGATGCCCCCATCGCTGCTCCGACCGCCGGGAGTGGATACACCCGGCGCCAAGGGAGGGTCGCCGCGGTGACCCAGCCGGCGAGCATCGACAACACCGGCCATCCGAGGTCGGTCCGGAAGATCGCTTCGACGAGAGCGATCAGAGCGATGATGGCGGCAAGGATCCAGTCGCGCCGAAGCGGCCCGGGTGGGTTGGTCGCTGCGGGTTCGTCCCGAAACGACTGCATGAAGGCGACGGCCACCCGCCCATCGTAGGGAACGCAGCGCATTCGGTGAATCGGCCGAAAGGACGACCGTGACTCGGCTGTTCGGCCGGTGCGCGTTTCGTCCATTCCCCCGATGTGCGACGGGGGCGGCTGCTGCACGATCGAGACATGTCATCTTTCCTACTTCACATGGGTCGTACCGCAGCCCGAAGGCCATGGTTGGTCATCGCTGCTTGGGTCATCGCGTCGGTTGCGGTGGTGGGGTCGTCGGGAGCCTTCGGGCGTGATCTCGAAGACTCCTTCTCCGTTCCCGGCCTCGACTCCCAACTCGCGCTCGAGCTTCTCGAAGAAGCCCAGAGCGACACCGCAGGCCTCACCGCTCAGGTGGTGGTCACGCCGGCTGACGCCGACGCAACCTTCTTCGACTCGGCTGAGGCGCAGGTCGCTCTCGCCGAGGTGCAGGCGGAAGTCGCAGCACTGCCGAACGTGATCGGCATCACCGATCCAGCCGCTGCTCTGGCCGCCGGGCCCGAGGCAGCCGCTTCGTCCGGTTCGGTCTCTCCCGATGGTCGGGTCGCTCTCGTCCGGGTGCAGTACCCCGTGATCGAAGACCTCGACGCAACCGACCTCGAGCGGCTCAAGGAGGTGCGAGAAGGCTTTGGCGACGATGCCGCGGTCAGCGTCGAGATGAACGGCGACTTGTTCTTCTCCTTCGAAGAGCCCGAGACCGGGCTCGGCGAGATGATCGGCCTCGTCGCCGCAGTCATCATCTTGTTGATCGCCTTCGGCTCGGTGATCGCCATGGGCCTGCCGATCGGCATGGCGCTGTTCGGTCTGGCGCTCGGCGTGAGCTCGATGTCGCTGATCACCTATCTCATCGAGATTCCGAGTTGGGCCCCGCAGGTGGCCAGCATGGTCGGCCTCGGCGTCGGCATCGATTACGCACTCTTCCTCGTCACCCGACACCGCGAGTTCCTCAGTCAGGGTTTCTCGGTCGTGGAATCGGCCGGTCGGGCCGTCGCCACGGCGGGTCAGGCCGTGATCTTCGCTGGCGGCACCGTGGTGATCGCCATCCTCGGACTCGGCTTCGCCGGCGTGCCCTTCATGACCGCAGCCGGTGTCGCGACCTCGGTGGTCGTCCTCATCATGGTGCTCGCTTCGGTCACCCTGCTGCCGGCCTTCCTCGGACTCGCCGGACACTCGATCAACCGTCTCAGCGTCCGCCGCAATGCCGTCGTCGGAGGAGAGGCGGCGGTGAGCCCCGGTTGGACCAAGTGGGGTGAGCACGTCGCTCGCCACGCCTGGGGGTACGCCATCGGCGTCACCGCCTTCCTGCTGGCTCTGACCGCCCCGGTGCTCGCGCTGCAGCTCGGTTTCCCCGATGACGGTTCCCTCCCTGATTCGCTCACGCAGCGTCGGGCCTACGATCTCGTCGCCGACGGCTTCGGGCCGGGGAGCAACGGACCGCTCGTGATCGCCGTCGACATGGCCGACGATCCTGCGATCGTCGAACCCCTCGTTGCCGCCATCGCCGCCGACCCGGGCGTTGCCGCCGTCGCTCCGGCGAACGTGAACGCCGAAGCCGGCGTCGCAACCATCGTCGCCTTCCCGACCTCGGCACCCCAGGACGACGCCACCCTCGAGACGGTCGAACGTCTCCGAGCCGACGTGTTCCCGCCGCTCCTCGATGACAGCTCGGCCCGAGCCCACGTCGGCGGTCAGACGGCGAGCTTCGCCGACATCGGCAACCGGGTGACGGCACGACTCCCGCTGTTCATCAGCGCGGTGATCCTGCTGTCGTTCGTTCTGCTCATGCTGGTCTTCCGGTCGGTCCTCGTGCCGCTCAAGGCAGCGCTGCTCAACCTCCTCAGCATCGGAGCCGCCTACGGCGTGCTGGTGATGGTGTTCCAGTGGGGCTGGGGCAAGGAGCTGATCGGCTTGGAGACGACGGTCCCCATCGTCTCGTTCATCCCGATGTTCATGTTCGCCATCTTGTTCGGCTTGTCGATGGACTACGAGGTGTTCCTACTGTCCCGGGTTCGTGAGGAGTACCTCGCCACCGGCGACAACGATCGCTCGGTCATCAGCGGCATCGCCAACACCGCCCGGGTGATCACCTCGGCGGCGCTGATCATGATCTCGGTGTTCGCCGGCTTCGTGCTCGGCGATGACCCGACCGTCAAGATGATGGGCCTCGGTCTGGCGACGGCGATCTTCGTCGACGCCACCATCGTCCGCATCGTCTTGGTCCCGGCGACGATGAAGCTCATGGGTGACGCCAACTGGTGGCTGCCCGAGTGGCTCGATCGCATCCTTCCCACGATCGACATCGACGGCGGCCTCGAGTTCGACGACGAGCCCATCGAGCTCGATGCCGATCTCGACACCGAACTGGAACCCGCCGCCGTCTGACCTCTCCCGGTACGCAACCAGGCTCGTCCCCTGCGTCTCCAGAACGTCTCCTCGACGTTCTGGAGACGCTGCGCGTTCCTCGACCCGTTCTGGAGGCGGAACGGCACGGACATGGCGCGCCTGGCCTCCAGAACGAGAGGGGGAGCGCGGTGGGCTTCCAGAAGCGTGGCGTCGAAGGATTCCTTGACGTACGCATACCGGGTATGCATACTCAGTATCTATGGGAATTCGTGAAGGGCTCTTGGTGCTGCTGGGCGATGGGCCCAAGTACGGCTACCAACTGAAGGTCGACTTCGAAGCGGCGACCGGCGAGGCATGGCCGCTCAACGTCGGGCAGGTCTACACGACGCTGCAGCGACTCGAGCGAGACGGGCTCGTCGCCGAGGCCGACACCGACGACGAAGGCCGGGTCTCGTACGCGCTCACGGATGTGGGCCGCGGTGAGTTCATCGACTGGATGACGACCGCCGAGAAGCGTGCGGTGCCCGCCAGGGACGAGGTGGCGATGAAGGTGCTGCTCGCTGCGTCCTCGGCCGGGGTGGTCGACCCGTCCGTGGTCATCGACGAGCAACGCCGCGCGACCATGGCGAACCTGCAGGAGTACACCCGGCTGCGTTCGAAGACCGAGAACGCGGCGGATGGCGACGGCGACCTCGCGTGGCTGCTGCAGCTCGACCGCTTGATCCTGCTCCGCCAAGCCGAGCTGCGATGGCTCGACGACGCCGAGGAGCGACTCGCGGCCACCCGCCCCACCAGGAACCAGCAACCCGAATCTGATCGCGCCAAGACCCGGGAGGGACAGTCATGAGTGCACTCATCACGTTGCGAGGCGTCTCGAAGCGCTTCCCGAACGGGACGGAGCCGATCGAGGCGTTGCGGAACGTCGATTTCGACCTCCACCCCGGCGAGCTCGTTGCCGTCACGGGTCGATCCGGGTCCGGCAAATCGACGTTGCTGAACGTCTGCGGCGGGATCGACCGAGCCGACGCTGGCTCCGTCGACGTCGTCGGGCGTTCACTCGTGTCGGCGACACCCTCGGAGATGGCGGAGATCCGTCGAGAGCACATCGGCGTGGTGTTCCAGCAGCTCAACCTCATCCCGTCGCTCACCGCAGCGGAGAACGTGGCGCTGCCGCTCGAACTCGGCGGCGAGAAGGTCGGCGAGGC